>JAEZQN010000272.1 GCA_023441145.1 Bacillota bacterium | reverse complement strand
ATTTTAAGCTTTCTATTCGAAATCATCTACACTATTATAACAGAAAATTAAAATTCGTCACTATTAATTCACTAATCATTTGAATATTATAGCAGAATCAGAAGAAAAATAGAAGAAGGACCGCATTGCAGTCCTTCTATCCTTATCTACTCTAGTATTTTTTCTGCAGTGAAGGTTCCAAAACAAGTATAATAATTATCGTTCTCTTCACCTTTATATATTGTATAATAGGTTCCCTGAATATAAGGGACACCATCTTTTCTACTTACTGTTCCCATTAACTTGAGCAGTAGATTACTTTGATTCTCTGTTACCATGATAATACTTGCTTCATCACGATTTAATACCATAGAAGCATCTTGAAATTGCATTTCATAATATTCATCTTTTACAAACTTTGCTGTCCCGGTAAACTCATCCTTCATCTCAATCGTAAGATGGTTTCTTCCTTCTGCTGGGCCTCTCCCCAATAAACCTAATATTTCAACATCGTTTTCCCACATACTATCCTCAAGGTAATTTAAAACCCAGGTTCCACTCAAGTCTTTTCCTAAAATAGGATCGTTTTCTGTAGTCGTGATATTGTCATTCTCTTTTATGCTAGTAGCATCCGAACCTTTGGTTAAATTAATTACTAACAATACAACCGCAGACAACATAAGCAAAGCCAAGGCAGATAATACCATATAGAGTTTAGTGGCTCTCTTTTTATGTACAGGTTCTAATTCTTCTACAGCATCTGGCTTGTGGTTCTTTGGTAACTTCCATTTAGAACCACAGTAATCACAGTATTTACTATACTCCCTTAATTCTTTACCACACTTGATACAAAATTTACGATTCATCTTATCCCCCTTTTTCCACACAAAGCTGCTACTAATAATTGGACCAACTAAAATAATGACCCATTTGCCTCCTACTTCTATACTTGACGTAAAGAAGTTTTGTAACCCCTTCTCCTAGCTTCTTCTTTTCGCCGTTCCTATAGGAATATAATTCTCCAGCAGCATCATCCTCATCTTCCTTATCTAGATATACGACTCTATCAGTAGACGTTGGTAAGTAAGATGCTATGTTTTCTCCAATAATCTGGGCTTCCTTCTCATCATAAATATGGTTTTGATCACAAGAAAATTCACTAGCTCTTCTATAATAGGATGCTTTCCCTGTTTCATAATCAAATCTTAAGCTACAAACTTCAGTGCTCTCCCATATCTTTTCTTTATTCCTACAAAGATCTCCTTCATATCCAGAGTCTCCTTCGTGAAAATTTTTATAATAGAGAAGTTGACCCTCTGCCAAAAGCACAGCTTCACTACTAACATGAGTATCATACAATTCAGATTTTAATGTTTCATCGGATGTTAATTGTACTTTATATAAATTACTTGATTCAGAATCGTCCTCTAAATAATAAGCTAGACTGCCCTCAGGATCTATAAAAAACTCATAGCCTATTTTTTGATCAAGGGTCGAAACTTTATCTTTATTTGCAACGAATATACTATCTTCGGTTTGATAAATAATAACAGACTTTTCACTGGCTGCTTCTGGTGAGTATATATCCATTGTCATCTGATCTGACAACATTGCTTCCTCTTTGCCATTGTAGTAATATAACTCGCAGACGTTTAAGTCACGCTTATTATACTTAAAGTAATAGGCTTCTTCTGATTCATAAATGTTGATTACACCCTCAACATCCTTACTGATTATTTCTTTCTCTATACCCTTCGTTATCTTATATAAAATACCCTTCTCCTTAAAATAAATCTTGTCAAAATTCCCATCTATATATACTATGTCACCTGTTCTAGTTATTTCTTTAGGGTCCTCCCCCTTATTTTTCAGATAGATAATACCTTGTATAGTGGTGTAAAGAATGCTTTCTCCATCTTCCGATACAATAAAATGGTATACGTCACTATCAATCTTTTCTCTCTCTAAGCCAACCATCTGATAGAGTGTTAAAGCAGTTCCTCTAAGATAGATAATCACATTTCCCTCTGTATTAATCATATAAGAACTAACATCTGTATCGAGTGTTTCCCCTTTAGAATCCTTCTCACTAAGATTACGTTTGCAGAGAGTAAACGTCCCAGCCGATTCATTTATGTACTCTGGATAGTAAATAAGCTTATTATCCTTAGACATATATACCTTATCATAAATACTTACCCCTATTAATACTTCATTTTCCTCTACTTGAGAAGCACTAATATCATAGAGGGTATCCGTTAACCGAATAGGATCACTCTCCCCAATTCCTGCATAGTAAAGTTCATTTCCTTCAACAAAAACAACTGGGGTTTGCTCCTCCTTATTTTCCTTAGTGACAAAGAAACATAAAGCTAAAATTGCAATTGCTATAATGGAAACTGTACCAGCCATAATCAACAAAAGCTTATTTAAACCTACTTTCTTGTGCTCACTGGATTCTTTTGCTCCCTGACACTCCAATATTGGTGTTCCACATATCCCACAAAACTTAGTTTTGCTTGCATACTCTGCCCCACAATTTGGACAAACCTTCACATTAACCCCTCCTAACCCCTTATTAATCTCTCTTAGCCTATATCACTATCCTACTATGTTATCTTGTAGTAGTTAGGTACAATCATGCTTTATAAATACGATCTCCTTTTCACTAGAGAGCTCTTCCTTATAACAATACCCTAAACCAGTAAACTCTTTTATTTGCTCCACCTCGGTAATCTGATTCTCTGCCATAAATCTTACCATTTCACCTCTTGCCATTTTTGCAAAAGCTGACTTTTGAACAATCTTCCCCTTAATGACTTCCCCAAAAGTACAGGTAATAAACTGTACATCCTTTGTCACATACTTCTCTATTGCACGAGAATACTCTTTGGAAGCAAGATTGATTATGACGTCATCTTCTTTCACTAACTCTTTATAGAGTCTGTCTCCCCAATAGGCATATAAACTACGCTTTCCATCGATGGCCATCTTCGCTTGCATTTCAAGACGGTACGGTACCACTCCATCAAAGGGAGAGAGAATTCCATAAAATCCCGAAAGGATCCGAAGGTTAGCTTCTACATATTCATAGGCTTCCTCAGAAAAAACACTGGGAGCCATATACTGATAACATAATCCCTCATAGGTTAAAATGGCAGGAGTAAGATTAGTTGTAAGCTCCAAATTTTTAAAACGCTCATAATTTAAAGTAGCAATATTATCATTACATCCCCAAAGGGCTTTTGCCTCGCCATATGACATCTCTTTTATAGCCCCACAGAGGTTATTTGCATCCTCTAAAAAAACAGGTAACTGCCTCCATGCCATCGTATCTGTATCTACATTCATCCTTTTTGCTGGAGAAATAATAATCTTCATCTAATGCCCCTAACTTTTGTATTTTAACTTTTACTTACTATTTCTACTATATCCCACTTTGACAGATGTCGCAATATAGTTTATGGGTAGTAGAAAAAAGTGCTATACTGCGACCAAGAACCACAGTACAACACTTCTATTTTTATATCCTTATTTCTTAAAGAAACCTTTTTTCTTCTTAGAGTCTTCCTCAGTGCTTGCAGCAGCTACTGTACCACCCATAGCCGCATCAAATTTCTCTAGTAACTCCTTCTGCTCCCCAGTCAACTTGGTAGGAACATCCACTACTAGAGTCACATAATGGTCACCTCTTACACTCTTATTACGTAAGGTAGGTACACCCTTTCCTCTTAAACGAACTTTGGTATCAGTCTGGGTACCTGGCTTCACTGTGTAAATAACTTCACCATCAATGGTCTTAATCCTTAAGTCACCACCTAATGCAGCCTGTGCAAAGGAAATGGAAACAGTAGAGAAGATATCATAATCCTGACGAATAAAGACTGGATGTCTGCTAACAACCACCTCTACCAATAAGTCGCCTCTTGGACCACCATTTTGTCCAGGTTCTCCTTTTCCTTGAATACGGATGCTCTGTCCATCATCAATTCCAGCTGGAATAGTGACAGAAATCTTCTTT
>JAEZQN010000219.1 GCA_023441145.1 Bacillota bacterium | reverse complement strand
ATACTAGACCATTACTTTATTCTATTCATCTTGATAAAAGCATAAAGGTGATAAAGCTTTCAATCTTTATGGTAAATATATCACTTCTATAACGAAATTTTTGTTATAAACACATAAATAACATTTCAAACTTTATGGTACATTAACATGTGAATTTTATAACTATCTCTATATATGAAATCCCCAAATTACCATAATACGGCTTACTTATCCATAAAGAAGCTAATAGTAAGGGCATTTTTACATACATTAACCTCTATGAACACATAGAGGTTAATTTGGATGGTTCTATGAAAAGGAGAATGGGCTATACCCTACTTCTTTCTGATCTGTATCACCAATACTATACTAATCTTTTTTTACGTACCATAATAACACTTTGTACTACTAAGAAAAGACAAAGCATTGCAGCAATTGTAATACCTGTCCACCATGCATCATCAAGTCCAGCGGTTGTTACAATGTTTTGTATGGTACTTAAGGAAAGCACACCAAATAGGGCACCCACAGGATTTCCTACACCACCCGTAAGCATTGTTCCACCTATAATGGAGGAGGCAATTGCATTCATTTCCATTCCCGTTGCATTAGTCGGTGCACCAGAACCAACATGTAGGAAATAAACGTATCCTCCTATACCTGCTAGAAGACCACATATAACGTATGCTAAAAATTTGGTTCTTTTTACATTGATGCCAAGCATTAATGCACTCTGATTATTACCACCTACTGCATAAAAATGACGTCCACGTCTAGTCCACCGGAGGAAACAGAACATAGCAATAACCACTAAAATTGCTACTATTACACCGATTTCAATATAAGCATCCACATAAGTTCCATTTAGATTATTAGAACCAAGTCCTGGAACAGTAATACGAGTATCTTTTAATGCTACAAAAGCTTTATTTTTTACATTAAATGGGTCTGTATGTACAATCGTAGTCATTCCTCTAGCAAAAAACATACCTGCCAATGTAACAATGAAAGGTTGTATATTTAGATATGCTACTAAATAGCCTTGAACTAACCCAAATGCAAGACCAATAGCCAGAGCGATAAGTAAAGAAATAAATACATTTCCTCCGCCAAGATCTAAGTAAACAGCACAACACATGGTAACAAGAGCTGTTAACCCACCTACCGAGATATCGATTCCTCCAGTAATCATAACAAGGCACATACCACAAGATACAATAATTAATCCTGCGTTAGCATTTAGAATATTCATAAAGGTCTGTGGTTTTAAAAACCCACTCCCTTGAAAAATAATGGCTCCTATATACATTACAAAGAAGACAACAATTGTAATCGACAGCAACAGACTTGTGTCTGACATGTTTTTTATTCTTTTGGATAGTTTCATACTAAGCTGCCTCCTTTGTATGCGTCTTTAGTCTCTTCCACACCTTGGAAATCCACTCTCTTACTACTGGCGCACTTATTATTACTAGCAGAATTACAACTATAGCCTTGTATGCAGACAGTGCATCTGAACTTACTTCCATCCTGTATAACGTCGTAGTTAAGAACTGAATTGCATATGCACCTATAACAGATCCCACCATGCTGAACTTACCACCACCCAGAGCATTTCCACCAAGGGCAACCGCTAAGATAGCATCCATCTCAATATCCTTTGCTATATTACTATAATTAATAGTCCCTGTACGACTTACCTTGATTAAACTTGCCACTGCTACACATAAACCAAGAATAACAAAGGCTAAAATCTTAATAAATGTAGGGTTTATACCATTTAATCTAGAAGACTTTTCATTAATACCAACTGATTGTGTATATAAGCCTAGGTTGGTAAACTTAAGTACAAGAGCCGTTACAATCATACATATTATTGCAATTAAAACGGGAGTAGGTATAGGTATTCCTGGTATCAAATTACCAAAGTATGCAAATGATTCTGAGCAGCTAGAACTAATAACTGGTAATTGATTTAGATTAATCCAGGCTGCAATAGAACGACCTGCTGTAAACAAAATCAATGTTGCCACCATCGGTTGAATCTTAAAGCATGCTACCAACGTGCCATTAAATGCACCAAACAACATGCAGACGATACAAGCCACTAAAATTGCTACAATAATTGGTGCATGTAAGAAGCTAGGTTGAGGCTCCCCTCCACAGAGAATACGAAGTATTACACTTCCGCCAATGGCTATGGTAGCTCCAACGCTGATATCCTGTCCTCCAGAAGCTGCAGTTACTAAGGTCATACCAATTGCCAAGATTGCTAGCTCTGAACCATTATCTAAAATAGTGATGATTGGTCCAGACCATATAGGGTTTCCTGTATTTGTGAGACCCGATTCAATGTAATAAAAGCTAAACCCTTTAATTAAGTTAAATACTGCAAGTAACAGTAATATTAGCAACGGGAAGAATATCGGCATACTTGTAATTTTTCCTATAGCCCCTAATATAGAATTCTTCTTAGTTTTAGTTTGCATGTTCATTATCACCTCCAGCAATTGTACTCATAATCATGTTCTGTGTGAGATCATTTTCTGTAAGTTCTCCTACTACCTTTCTATCTCTCATAACAATAAGTCTGGAGCATGTTCGAAGCATTTCATCTGTTTCTGAAGATATAAATGTAATGCTCATACCTTCCGATGCAAGCTTTAACACAAGCTTTTGAATTTCAATTTTAGTTCCTACATCAATACCCCTTGTCGGTTCATCCAAAATCAAATATTCTGGATGGGTTAGTAACCATCTAGCCAGTATTACCTTCTGCAGGTTTCCACCAGACAAGGATTTGACTGGTGTATCAACAGATGCAGTCTTTATATCTAATAACTTGATATATTCTTCTGCGAAGGCAATTGCTTCCGCTTTACTAAAAGGCTTAAAAAAGCCCTTATGAACCTGTAATGCCAAAATAATATTATCTCGAACTGATAAATCACCAATAATACCATCCTCTTTTCGGTCCTCAGGCAGATAGGCTATACCATTCTTCATGGCATGTATTGGTTTCGTAATCTTAATCTTTTTACCACTTTTCTTTACAGTACCACTAATGATATGATCTGCTCCATAAATGGCACGAACACATTCACTACGGCCAGATCCTAGTAACCCTGTAAATCCATTTACTTCACCCTTTTTAATTGTGAAATCAAATGGCTTAATTCCTGCATTACTTTGAAGTCCTTCTGCTTCAAATACAACAGTAGAGCAATCCTCTTTATTATAAGTCTGGCTCTCTTCCTTAATATCTGATAAATCATCTAATTCCTTGCCGAGCATCTTAGATACCAGCTGAACTCTTGATAGATCTTTGATTTCATATTCACCTACCAGTTTGCCATCTCGCAAAACGGTAATTTTATCACATACTTCATATACTTGATCCAAAAAATGTGTAACAAAAATGATACCTACGCCTCGTTTTTTAAGGTCACGCATAAGATTAAATAACTTTTCTACCTCTTGCTCATCTAATGAGGAGGTTGGTTCATCTAGAATAAGTACTTTACATTCCATATCTACAGCTCTAGCGATAGCTACCATCTGCTGTATGGCTATTGAACAACTCGATAGCTGTTGAGTAGCCTTAGCAGGTATATCAAGCGTTTTAAGTATTCTGTCAGCATCTGTATTCATCTTCTTCCAGTTCTGCCCTAAGCCTTTAGTACGACCTATGTACATGTTTTCAGCAACAGAAAGGTTCGGGCATAAGGTTATTTCTTGATATACAGTACTGATACCAAGATTCTGAGCATCCTCTGGAGAATGAATTATTACTTCTTTCTCCATTCCTTTCATATAGATATGACCTTCGTTTTTCTCATATACTCCAGTCAAGACCTTAATTAATGTTGATTTTCCTGCTCCGTTCTCGCCCATTAGTGCATGTATTTCACCCTCACAGAGTGTGAAATCAACGCCCTGCAACGCAAGTACTCCGGGAAAGCTTTTGTGTATATTTTTCATTTCCAAGAGGGATTTGTCTTTCACCAGTGTATTCACTCCTTACTTTTTTAAAAAAGCGTAGTGCAAGCGTACTGTTATGATTACGCTGCACCACGCTGATTATTTAGTCAAAATCATATTTCGTTTGGATAAAAAGAATTAGATTCCGTATTTGTCAACATCTTCCTGAGTAATAGTGGATGCATCAAATCCCTTTTCTTCCATGATGATAGTCTTCTCTGCTAATTTTTCACCTTTTTCAAGTTTCTTAATGATATCATCAATATAAGAAGCTTGGAATGGGTTACATTGTCCATCATAGTTCCAGTTTTTCTTAAGAAGTTCTTCCAATGCCCATTTATTACAGTCAAAACCAATTACTACTACATCTTTGCCAACGCCGTGAGAAATATTAGCTTTATCAAGAGCTGCCACAGCACCCTGAGCCATATTATCATTTTCAGCATAGATTACGTTAAAAGGTTTTTTAGAATCAATTACAGATTGAACAATCTGTTGAGCTTTTTCAGCATTCCATTCAGCAGTCTGTTGAACTACGATATTCCAACCATCAGATTTAGCAGTAGTATCTAATGCACCAGAACGACCCTTCTGAGCTGCAGAACCCATAACACCCTGAATATGTATAATGTTATATTCGCTTAATTTCTGTCCCTTTAACCAATCAACTGCTGTTTGTCCTTCTTTAGCCATATCAGAAACGATAGAAGCTTCATAAAGACTTGGATCAGCATCGATTGTACGGTCAAATAAGATAACCTTAACTCCTGCTGTTTGAGCATCCTTTAATACAGAATCCCAACCTGCAGTATCTGCTGCAGAAAGAAGTAAGTACTTAACACCATCCTGAATGAATTTCTGAGCAGCTGCAATCTGCTCTTCATTCTTTAAGCTATATGCGAAAGATGCTTCGTAACCGTTAGCTTCAGTAAACTTAGCTTTTAGGTCTTTGTCATTTGCTGTACGATATCCAGATTCATTTGGGTCATTATTAATGATACCTACCTTAATCTTTCCGCCCTTGGTATCATCTGTCGATGCTTCTTTTTTGCCACAAGCTGTCATACTTACTACTAAAAATAATACAAGTACTAGTGAAACTAATTTCCTCTGCATATTGTTACCTCCCAATATTTTGAATATGATTAATGGTTCCAGGGATTGTTTCCCTTTACACTAAGATAACATTCCATAATATGGTAGTCAATTGTCCGAACCCCCATTTTACAATGTTTGTTAGGTATTTACAATACAAATTTTAGGTGATACAATATAAAATAAATACAACTTATTAATTAGGTAAATTTTCTTTTGAATAGGTTAGAATAATTTATTCTTTTCCTTACATTAACATCATTTTTTTACAATTCTTTTGTTTTTTCTTATTGTGCATTATTTTGTATAATTCCTTTGGAAGGTCATTTTTTTAATTTCCTTTAGATTTTTTATTTATATTTTTTATATAAAAGAATAATACACAAGATTTCCCTCTTAAATTTTCTATTCTTTTCATAAATAAACACTTTACGGTAAAGGAGTTGTAAATATGCCTATAAAATATAAATGGCTTGCTAATTCTCTACAGGATTTAATTCAAAAAAATATAAAGAATGGGATTGATAAATTACCGACAGAAGAACAGTTGTGCAAGGACTATAAGGTAAGCCGCCAGACAGTAAGACAAGCCCTAACCCTTTTAGAGAAAAATTCACAAATTGTAAAAAAGAAAGGTAGTGGTTCCTATATTACTGGGTTGTCCATTAATGCCTCTTTAAATACTATAGGAATCATCTTGTCTGAAAGTCAGGAATATATTTATCCTGGTGTTATACAAGACATTCAAAACACACTATATCAAAATGGCTATTCCAGTAAGCTTTTTAAAACAAAAAATCGTACCTATATAGAGCGAGATATACTACAAGAAATTCTTAAAACCCCACTGAAAGGGATTATTGTAGAAGGTTGTAAAACTGCCCTTCCGAATCCTAATTTAGATTTATATCTAAAACTAAAAAGTAAGGGAATCCATATGATATTTCTACATAACCACTATCCATCATTACCAGATAGCCTTTATCTAATGGACGACAATAGTCAAGGAAGTTCCCTATTAGTAAGGCATCTTATTGACCAAGGACATACAGCTATTGGTGGCATTTTTAATGCTGATGATTTACAGGGTATAGAAAGGTATCAAGGATTCATGGAGACTATGAGGGATTTTAACCTTACTTTGTATGACCATAGAATTGCGTGGTTTCGTACTTCAGACATAGAATATTTAGATAAAGAGCATGACATCTCTTTTCTTAGAAAAATAGTGCAGAACTCCTTTAAGTCCTGCACTGCTATCGTATGTTATAATGATGAAATTGCATATTGGTTGTTAAAGGCATTGAAAGCAGAAGGCTACAAAATACCAGTAGATAAGGCCATTGTCTCGTTTGACAAAACATACCTCAGTAATTCTGATATGCTTACCATTACCTCTGTTTCACACAAACCACATGAAATGGGGAAAACGATTGCTTTACTCATGGTTGATAAATGTAAAGGGTCAACTGTAACCTCTCATAAAATACCTTGGGAATTAGTAATCAGAAACAGTACACCAAAAATGGGCAGTTGAGGCATGTTATTAAGACTTTATTCCAGTCCTATATTCTCTAGGAGAACATCCTTGGGTCTTTTTAAACACAAAACTAAAATAATGAGGATCCTTGTAACCAACCTCTATGGCTATCTCACTGGATGATTTATCGGAATTCCTTAGAAGTTTTCTAGCCTTGTCCATCCGTTTTCCTGTTACATACTCAATAAAGGTTTTTTGCATACTTTGACTAAAGATGGTACTTAGATAGTTGGCACTAACGTCTACTTCATTGGCTACACTATTTAATGATAACGATTCCTTATCATAATTGGAGTTAATAAAATCTAGTGCCTTCCTTAATATCTTTCTGCTCTGATAGTCACTTTCCTTATCACGAATATTTATGGCAGTATAAAGCATTTTTGAAAAATAATCATGAACCTCATCAGCCTTCATACTGATCTCATGACTAAAGTTTTCATTTATATCCATATACTCTTCTTTCGTTGCCCCAAGGGTGTCTAAATAAGCAGTAACTGCGAATCGGATATTTAAAACAACATAATTACGGAACATTCTAGACTGAAGGCTGTCACGTATGCTTTCTAGATAGTTATTAACAAAATCATTAATTTCTCTACTGCTACCTCTTATAAGAAAATCACGAATAATCTCTGGATCCATTTTTTTTGAATCCACATAATTAATATATTCATCCTCTCTTACATCCACATACTCTTTAAGTGTTTCCTCATTTAAGATATGTACCTCCGGTTTAATGAATCGATAAGAATAATAGTGATTAACCCCATGGTAACATTCAGGTAGCATACTAAGACGTTCCACTGGACGACCTGCTGCCACATACCAACTTACCTCATTCTGTACTGATAGACATATCCTCTTTATATGCTCTATACTATCCTCTGTAAGTTCAGCAACCTTCTCCCTTTCTGCTTTTATAAGAACTCCATAAGAACTAACATTGCATCGAAATAGGACATATTGTGGGTTCCTTAGGAAATAATGGAGGATTTGATCTTGTATCAACGTAAACGCCTCCATCTCCTCTTTTATATCCTGCTTACTATTCTCCTGTAAAGAAAACAATAGTAAATTATAGCAAGGGGCATCAATTTCAATTAACTGTTTTAAAGCCTCCTCATAGATTTCTTTTACGGATAGTTCTCCTGCAAGAACACGCTCAAAGAAACGCCGCCTTGAGAATTGCTCATACTCATGCATTTCATTCTGAAACATCACTTGATAATCATTTTGTTTTGTATCATGACTGATTTTCTCCTTCAGTTCTACAAGCACGTTTCTTAGAGTCAGCTTAGTAATAGGCTTTAATAGATACTGTTCCACTCCTACTCCTATAGCCTGTCTTGCATATTCAAAATCATCGTATCCACTAATAATGAT
Source organism: Bacillota bacterium (assembly GCA_023441145.1). GTDB lineage: Bacteria > Bacillota > Clostridia > Lachnospirales > Lachnospiraceae > KM106-2. The sequence continues at coordinate 4,813 of JAEZQN010000219.1, read as the reverse complement.
TATTTTCATTTTAGGAAACTCTGCACTTACAATTCTGCTAAGTGACAACCCATCCATAAATGGCATTTTAATGTCCGTTATAAGCACATCCGGCTTTAGCTTACGAATTAACGGAAGTGCAATCTCTCCATCTTGAGCTTCCCCAACAAAGCGATATCCATATTGTTCCCAAGGAATATTAGTCTTAAGACCTTCTCTGATTACTGTTTCATCTTCCACTAAAAATACTTTTAGCATAACGACCACCACTCCTTATTAATATGTCCTATCACTTAGATACGTACTAACATTGTCCTTTGTAAAAACCTTTTCAGAAATATAATAGGCTTTTTCCACCTTTTCACCACGCTCAAGAGCTTTTATGACACGTTCTACATAAGGGCCTTGTTCCGGATTACATTCAATATCAACGTTAATGATACCTTTTTCGACCATTTCCAGTGCTGATCTCACTGCATCAAATGAAATAATGGTAATATCCCCATTTATACCCGTTGTCAGTCCTGCGTTCTGTATTGCTTCCAAAGCGCCAAAGGTCATATCGTCATTTTGTGATACAACAACATCGATGTCCTTATACTTTTGTAACAGATTCTGCATCACTTCATAGCCTTTGGCTGTAGTATACTCAGCATCGACTTGCTCTAACACATGCCAGTTGTCATGTTTGTTTACTATAGTATTAAACCCATCTGTTCTGCCAATCACAGACGTAGCACCTTCTGTCCCTTGAAGTACCACTATATTAATCTTATTATCCTGTTTTTCTATAGTTTTTAGATAACTTTCTAGCCACTTTCCGGCATTCTCTCCCTCTGCTCTAAAATCAGAGCCAATCCAGGTGGTATAGAGGCTTTTATCCACTACGTTTACCTGCCTGTCCATTAATATAACTGGAATCCCTGCCTCTTTTGCCTCTTCAAGTACAGTCTCCCATCCTGTTTCAGTAATAGGAGAAAAAACAATATAATCTACCTGCTGTGATATAAAACTCCGTATGGCTTTAATTTGGTTCTCCTGTTTTTGCCTTGCATTATCAAAAATAAGAAAATATCCATGCTCTTTAGTGAATTCATTTTGTATAGATGTTGTATTGGCTGTCCTCCAGACGGATTCACTTCCTATCTGTGATACTCCTACAACAACCAGACTATCATCCACTGGAGTAAGCGTATCCTCACTTACCTCCTGTATAAGATTCTCCTTACACCCACTGAGTATTAGCAACAACACTATCAGTACCATTATGTATTTACTTTTTCTCATATTCTTTAACCTCCCTTACCTACTCAACTCATCTAGGAGCTAAAGCTTCTAACTCTTTTTCCATTCTTATGGCTGGAATGGTGATTTCTACGAGAGTTCCTTTGCCCTTTTTGGATTGAATCGTCATCCCATACTCTGCCCCAGAATACATGCGAATTCTTTCATTTACATTAGCCAACCCAAAACCCTTTTCTGTTTCTTTACAAGAATGCTTAATTTCGTTTTGTAACTGTTCTAATTCCTCATCATCCATACCTATCCCGTTATCACGAACAGACAGACGTATGACATTTCCATCTTTCTCTCCATGAACATGGATATACCCTTTTGCTCTCTTATATTTTATTCCATGATAAAGAGCATTCTCTACTAATGGCTGCAGTGTCAGTTTAAGAATCTGATAGTCGTATAACACTTTATCAATTTGTATGTCATATTCCATAATATCGTCATAACGCATTTTCTGAATTTCTAGATAACTACTAATATGTTGCTCTTCCTCTTTTATAGAGATAAACTCCTTACCCTTGCTGAGTACAAGTCGGAAAAAATCAGAAAGTGTTACAACCATTTTTACTGCTTGATCTGATTCTTTCCCCTCAATAAGCCAAATGATCGTATCCAATGTATTATATAAAAAATGTGGGTTGATTTGCTCTTGTAAGAGGCGAAGGTCTACTTGGCGTAATTTTCTTTCATCCTCTTTTACCTTGTCAATTAATGTTTGAATATTGTCTGCCATATTATTGAAACCTTGTGCTAATACTGCTATCTCGTCATGGGTATTTACCTTTGCTCTTGCATCAAAATCACCTTCTGCCACCTTTGTAGTGGCTATATAAAGCCCTTTTAGAGGGCGAAGTATGCCGGATACAATGAGCAGCGTAACAATGGTCACAACAACTACAAGTAGCACAATGAGAATAACACATAATACAATAAAATCATCAATCTGTTTGTTTATGGTACTATTCACATTCTCCATACTCTTTGTCTGATAATAAATATAGTATTGAATATCATCCTGTATGAGTTCCGTCAAGATATAGATATTGTTATCTAGCTTTTCTATGTTCTCGTTATAACGTCCCCCTGTCTTTGAACTCTCTTTTATGTCATCGACTCTCTTTTCTAGAGTATCAATATTGCGCAGTAAACTCTTTAGCCATATTCTACTTTCTATTTCTGTAGTGATATCCATAAGCTTCGTAAATTCACTTCTTAATTCATCAATTAATACATAAGGATCCTTTAGCGTCTTATCCTTAGAAATATTATCAAAGGTAACATAACCAACTACCAATTTATATAAACTTTCATCCATCTCTTCTTTAAAATTCAGATTATAATTATTGGCAATGGTCATATTACTTACAAGATTTTCATATGTATTCTGATTTTCTGCCATGGAGATGACTAGGTAAACTACCATAAGAAAAAATGGTATGGCAATAGCAGCAGATAGCATCAGTATTTTTTTTCTAATAGAGAATCTGACATCTTTCCTCATTGTTCTTCCCCTTAAAATGTAGTGGTTAACATATTGAATATAGACCCGAAATAAAAGATTACTGATAATAACTTTTATACCAAAGAAAAAAAGGTATCCATTAAGTTTATTATAACATTTTATAGATAGACGCCATAGATTTTCATACAACAAAGAAATTGGCATGTATAAACATGCCAATTTCTTGTCGCTTTCTCTACTTCTTATTAACAAATACTATTTTCCTTGCCCATAATATGCATTAGCTCCATGCTTTCTAAAAAAGTGTTTCTCCTTAAGACTATCAGGGGCAGGTGAAACTTTTTCATTTATGCATTCTGTTCGAAAAGCCATCTTTGCAACTTCTTCTAGTACTACTGCATTATGTACTGCTTCATGAGCATCCTTTCCCCAAGTAAAGGGACCATGATTATTACATAATACACCTGGTGTATGAAGAGGATTTATATTGTTCCTATCAAAGGTCTCTATAATGACAAGTCCAGTATTTTTCTCGTACTCTTCCTCTATTTCCTCCTTAGTTAGACTTCTAGTACATGGAATTGGTCCATAAAAATAATCTGCATGGGTGGTTCCATAAAGAGGGATACTTCTTCCAGCCTGTGCCCAAGAGGTAGCTTCTGGGGAGTGTGTATGTACAACACCACCTATATCTGAATATCTCTTATATAATTCTAAATGAGTAGGCGTATCCGAAGAAGGATTTAAGTCTCCCTCTATCTTAGTACCATTAAGATCAACTACCACCATATTCCCTGGCGTAAGCTTCTCATACTCAACGCCACTGGGTTTAATGATAACATAGCCTGTTTCTCTATCAATCTCGCTTACATTTCCCCAGGTATAAGTAATTAATCCTCGTTTGGGAAGCTCCATATTAGCTTCATATACCCTCTTTTTTAAATCCTCTAACATATTAGCCTCCTTATCTCATTGTTTCTACTGCTGCTCGTTCTATAACTAAGCCACCCGTATATTGCTTCATAAACTTCAAAAAGCCATCTACATCTTTACTATCTGGCTCTACTGTAACTGAAGACTGGCTAGCAAAAATCCTATCCTCTAGATAATGACTTAAGGTCTCCTTAGCCTCTCTTTTAATCATGTAGCTTGCTAAAAGAGCGATCCCCCAAGCACCACCTTCACCTGCTGTTTCCATTACAGAAACTGGAGTATTCATAGCTGCTGCCATGATTTTTTGTCCAACCTTCTCTGTTTTAAAAAGTCCACCATGCCCTGTAATCTTATCTATGGTTACCTGCTCATTTTTTAATAAGATGTCTAACCCAATCTTTAAAGTAGCAAGAGAAGAAAACAGTTGGCATCTCATAAAATTCGCTAACGTAAATTGGCTGTCTGGTTTTCTTGCAAATAGCGGCCGTCCTTCTTCAAAACCTGTAATACTTTCGCCTGAGAAATAGTTGTAAGCAAGTAGACCACCACAGTCATCCTCTCCTTGTAATGCCTTATTGTAGAGTGTGTAAAACAACTCTTCCTTGCTAATCTTATAGTGAAAGCAAGTAGCAAATTCATCAAAAAGATTAAGCCAGGCATTTAAATCTGAGGTACAGTTATTACAGTGCACCATAGCCACTACATCTCCATCAGGAGTGGTTACTAAGTCTATTTCCTTATGTACCTGCTTAAGCTCCTTATCCAGTACCAGCATAGCAAATACTGAGGTTCCTGCTGAAACATTACCTGTTCTTATGGCCACACTGTTGGTGGCTACCATTCCGGTACCTGCATCTCCCTCTGGAGGGCAAAATGGAATTCCAGCGTTTAAATCACCCTCTATGTCTAAGAGGAGACTTCCCTCTTCTGTAAGGCTTCCACCATGTTCTCCTGCAAGCAGTACCAAAGGCAATATCTCTTCAATATTCCAAGTGAGATTATATGGCTTTACTAATTCCTGAAAATCATCTAGCATCTTTCTATTATAGTTTCTTATGTTACTATCAATCGGAAACATACCCGATGCATCCCCAATGCCTAACACCTTTCTACCTGTTAGTTTCCAATGCACATATCCTGCAA
>JAEZQN010000150.1 GCA_023441145.1 Bacillota bacterium | reverse complement strand
GTCCTGTACTAAGGGAACCATCATGCCCTGTGTTAAGCGCAGTCAACATATCAATAGCTGCTGCATCCCGAACTTCTCCTACAATTATGCGATCTGGTCGCATTCTTAAGGAGGTCTTAATTAGCTCTCGTATACTGACTCCATGCTTTCCCTCAATATTATCATTTCTTACCTCCATCCTTACTAAATTGGGCTGATTACGTAGTCTTAGCTCTGCAGAGTCCTCTATGGTAATAATGCGCTCGTCTTCTGGAATAAAAGAGGACAGTGCATTGAGAAAAGTAGTTTTTCCTGAACCTGTTCCTCCACTAATAAAAATGTTATACTTTGCTTTTACTAGCCTTTTTAATAAAGCTGCAACCTCTGGGGTAATAGAGCCATACTTTATCAACTGCTCAATCGTAATACTATATTCTCCAAACTTACGTATGGTAAGGGTGGAGCCATCCATAGATACCGGAGCTAATACTACATTTACACGAGAACCATCCGCAAGTCTTGCATCTACAATAGGGTTAGCTTCGTTTACTACACGATTTGCTTTAGCCACTATCTGTTGGATCACATCACCTAATCTATCCTCAGATTCAAACTTCTTATCCCAAAGATAAAGGCATCCTTGTTGTTCATAAAAGATATGATTAGCCCCATTTACCATAATCTCTGTAATAGAAGGATTATCTAATAACTCCTGAAGTACATCTAACCTACGAATGGAGTTAAATACCTGATTCCTTATTTGGTGTCTATTCTCTACACTAAGAAACTGTCTCTCCCCACAGCTCTCTATCACTCGGTCTATGTAGTCTAAAACTTCCTCATCTGAGATGTCTTTAATCAGAAGAAGACTTCCTAATACCTGATCTTTTACCTCCTTATATAGCCCCTCCCTAGCCATACACCTCCTCCTTCTTTACAGGTTCTAATTTTTTAAGCAATTCCTCTCTCTCTTCCAGATGTAACATCTGTAGTATTAGCTTATTCTTATATCGCTCAATGGTATTATCAGGCTCTTCTAACTCCACATCATCACATAGTTCTAAAAGCTTGGCTGCCCCACGATACCGGCAGTCCGTAATAATATAGATCCTAATATATGGAAGCTCCCTTAGATAGTCTATAAGAACCGTGACTACCTGTTCACTTAACTCATAGCCATCACCGTAATGCGCCAAGGGCTCTACATAATCAACACTCTCCACCGAATACAGAAAATCCTTAATGTTGGCCTTAGAGAGTCGATTGATGGATGCTAGATAAATTAGATCCGACATATTTTTCTTTGGTTTCTCATGAGGCTTTGTGTAGGCAAATAGTTCTAGGTTGAGCACAAGACTAGGTATGCCCTTCTGTTGTACTACCTCTAAATATCTTTCTAATCTTACCCCTCCAAAGGTAATATAACCTGTAATAATCTTCTTTCCTGCATGATTAAGATACTCTACGCGCTTTATCTCCTTACTTTTCCCAAACCTAGCTTCCCACCAGTCTTTAAGCCAAGCAACAAGTACCTGACGAGGTAAGTATTTATATAATTCATGCTCATAGGTTTCTTGCTCTTTAGAAAGAAGTAGGACTTTCTCCTTCCATTGTTTGATCTCATCGTCTTGTAAACCTCTCCCCTTAAGCCCCGTATAAAACTCTTCCTCTTTCTCCTTCTCAAGCAAAAGTAAGGCTACCTTATTGTCCTCTAAATAATTATAAAAGGCCTCTAATCCACTAAAATACGCATACACTACTGGAAGAACTACCTCCTCTTGCAACGCTTTAATAATCATTCTTCCATAGAGGAGGTCTGAATCACAAAGACATATTGTCTCCCGTACCACTACAACTCCCCCTTCTATCATTGCTTTAATACTAGGCATACAAAGCCTACAAAAATAGCCGTTGTGAAATGAAAGGTAGACTTATCCCTACTCTCCTTATCACAATACACCTGAAATGATTTGTTAAAAAAACATGTCTTCACATACTGAATAAAATGCTGAAACCGCATAAGAAAATTACTTCTAAGAATGAATAAAGGGATGACTAGGAATGCTCCTGCCAAAAAAGAATACCAGATACAATGAATTCCATACGATACTCCCAAGCTTCCACTGATGACAGAGAAGAGCTTGATATCACCTGAACCTAAAACATTACCTAAAAACAAGGGAAATAAAAGTAGAATGGGCATAATCACCCCGATTAGAAAATAAAGAATACCCCACGCTTGATACCTACTAATCTGGAATAAAAGTGCTAATAATAATCCTAATGCAATAATCTTGTTACTTACTCGATAGGTAAGTAGGTCAAAAATCATAGCAATAAATAGATAGCTACTTAGAACAATATAGGGAATAGAAACCACCTCTTTGTCTTGTAAATATTTTACATTTTTATAATAATGGGTTACTAGTAATCTGTCAATAATTTTTAGACAACAATAAAAATGCTTGTCCGACACATTTCCTCTAATTAGACAAGCATTTTTCGTCTTCAATATTGTCCATTTATCCGCGAAACATAAAGTAAGTCCCTACAGAATAGAGCAAAACAAACCCTGGTAGACCAAGTGTTCCTACCACTAACATATTCACACCATTTAATCCAACTGTACTTTGAATATTAATCAAACCAAAGATTGCATTGATTAAATATATGCCTACAGCCCCAGCAAAAAGTCGAAGAATAAAGTTGATAAAAATCTCTATCTTTTTTTTCCACATCGAAAAGGCAAAAAGAGCTGCACACAATACAAAGAGTAAAACTAGCACATACTTTTCCACATCATTTCCCCCTTCTTTTATGGATGGCTTGTATTCTTTTACTTTGTATTTATACAATATATACCTTAATGGGAATTTTATGATATATAATTTTTCATGTTTTTGTAAAATATTATGAATATTCTTCCAGTGTACAGACTATAATATACTGTATGGCTATAAAGTGGATATTTTATCTATTTTATAAAATACTATGCAAGATATTTGGGAAAGGTTTGATTCGATGAAGCATCATAAGCGTAAAATTAACCTGCAGGAAGAAGCGCTTCTACAAGAAATCCAAAGGACAAAGATTGCATTAGAGACGGCCTATTCTAATTTTGAAAACAGTTTAGATCCCGACTTAATAGATGCCTATATCTATGAGGTGAATGCAGCACATAAGAGATATAACTTTTTATTAAATCAGGTAAAAGCTCTATCAGATGAGTCAATTGCCTTATAAGTTTACTTATGATTTATGAATGAAAAACAAGAGCTGCACTCTGATATACAAAGGGCAGCTCTCCTTACATAAACTTTATGAAATATCAAATAAATAGTTCTTATTGCGTAGGTAGGTATTAAACTTTAAATCCCCTGTTAGAAGAATCATCTAGCAAGGATTCATTTAAGTTACCCTTTGTATAGGTCAGCCCTGCATATACCTGCTCAGTGTTCTTCATCACTGGCTGTGACTGATCCTGTGTTGCTACCTCCACAAAAGCCAAGCGAAGCTTCTCCATGGTTTTATAGGCATTGGTAAGAAGGCTTTCTTGTCGTGTGGTCTTTGCTTTGGTGACGTTTTCATTTACGTAATGATAAAGGCGAAATAACTCTTTCGAGATATCATATTGAAAATCTAGCGACACAATAAGCTCATTCACTGCCCTACAACTATGATCGCAGCTTTTTTGGAATTCTTCTATTTCTCCTATGGAAAGGTTTTCCCTCGCCTCTCTCAAATCCTGCAGGATTATATCATATAAAATTACAATCAATTCACTTTTATTGGCCTGTACGACTCTGTTTGTATAGCCTTTCCTATCTTCATTATTCAATGTATGTCATCATCCCTTCTGCCTAATTTCACTTTAACCTTGTAAAAGTGAAAGAACCTGCTGAGGCTTTTCATTTGCTTGGGCTAGCATGGAAGTTGCAGCCTGTACCAATACATTCTTCTGGGTATACTCCGTCATCTCTTTAGCCATATCCGTATCATTTATTCTAGAGAGCGCCTCTGTGGTATTAAGGTTTGATTCCTCTAGATTATTAATAGTATGCTCCAAACGATTTTGAAACGCACCTAATTTAGCACGAACTGCACTGACTTGGGCAATTGCAAAATCAACCTGATTTATCGCTTTTTCTGCAGCCTCTGGGTTCCTTACATTTAAAGTAGTTATTCCTAGACTAGCTGTATCAGTTTTTGGAATTCGAACCGTCATAGTTTGATTTTCAGCAGCCCCAACCTGAACCTGCATTGGTCCTGCATCTAGGACAGAAACGGTTAGTTCGCTACCTGCCATCGTATCAGCCAGATCCAGTCTCATCATAAATCCGCCTTGATCTGTAATGGTTACATAGTTACCATCTGTTAAAACCGTAGAGGTATTACTAAATTCACTTCCTTTGGTAATCTGAACCTCCTTCCCCATAACCTTAGAATAACTATTTAGGCCAAGGTAGGTTAACATATCTGGACTACTTCCCGTAAAGTCAATGTCATAGGAAGCACCATATATATTACTTGTCATAACTAAGGTAGAACCTGCTTGAAGAGCAACTCCACCTGAAGTAGAAACTGAGATGTTCATTGTATTACAGAGATTTAGAAAGCTATCAAAGGTTGCCTCTGCTGTAGTACCAGCTGTGAAATTTATACTGGCTCCATTAATATTAAGCTTTCCTCCTGGGCAAACCCCTGGCTGAATAGTATTATCAGCAGTTAACGTTGTTTTTGTTGGAGCATTATCAATCTTTATTATATAATCCTGTATCTCCACTTCATCAGAAACATATAAAACCTCTACACTTTTATTTGAGCATAAAACCTTACGATCAACAGACCCATCTAACAAAGTTTTTGTATTAAACTCTGTTGTCACAGAAACACGGTCAATCTCTTCTTTTAGCTGAGTTACTTCCGCATTAAGAGTTGCTCGATCATCCGCTGTAAGAGTACCATTGGCTGCTTGCACAGATAACTCTCTCATACGTTGTAGCATAGCATGAACTTCGTTTAGAGCACCCTCCGCTGTTTGGATTACAGAGATGCCATCTGCTGAGTTACGACTGGCCTGCTCTAAAGCAGCAATTTGCGTTTTCATTTTAGTAGAAATCGCCATACCTGCAGCATTATCAGCCGCTTTATTAATGCGATACCCAGTAGAAAGACGCTCTAACGCCTTCTCCATATTTGTATTTGCTTTACCCAGTGCATTTTTTGTATTTAGGGCTGATATGTTGTGATTTATTCTCATAGAATTTCATCCTTTCTATTGGTTGGTTGCCTGTTTGGCATAGGTAATAAATATTTTTGCTAGTTGATATAATTTCTGGGTAGAAGGTTTGTTTTCTACTATCTTCTCAGCACTATTACTTTGGTAGAATTCCTTCTTCTTTCGGTTCATGGTGATAGTAAATTGGTCTATTTTAAACCCTAGACCCTCTATCTCCTGTCGTATGGAGGTCTCCTGAGAAACCAGTTGATCCACCACTTGTCGATTATTACATACTAAGTAACCTTCTAGGCTATCTCCTTTTACCATAGCCACTGCATCCATTGTCCCATACAGTTCACCACTCATTTGAATTTTTACAGAAGATGTCTCTTGATTTCCTTCTACTAGCTTAACCTTTAGATTTAATACGTCCTCTCCTACTACTACTGGAAGTTCAAAGGTTTGATGATTTCTTAAGCCACCTGCTAACCGGATACAGTTTTGGTATTTTCTAATTTGTTCTATCTGTTCTACTGTTACATTTTCCGTATCCATAGCTTTTTCGAACAGTTGATGTAGCTGTGAGGTAAGAGTCTGAAAGGACTCTTCCACCGTGCCATCTGCCAAACTATCTGTAAACCCTTCATAGGTACTCTGAATACTCTTTACTAAGTCAATATCTAATTTTCTTGCCTGCTCCTTTATCTCTTTATACAGAGGGGAACCTTCTGTCATAAGTATGTTAGCTGCTTCTAACTGATTTGCACTAACCATTTGGCCGTTATGTACTAATACGGCAGCTTCCTTTGTCTTTCCATAGTTCTCTATCAGCTGCTGATATTTCAATTCATCATACTGGAAGTTAAGCTGGTCTGTACTATTTCTACTAGCATCATAAAGTTGTTCTATACCAAGGTCCATAAAACTTTCCATAACGTCTGGTTTATAGGTTTGGTCTATTAGTGTCGGTTCTAATTGCTGATACACTTCATGAGTCATTTGACGTCCCATATAAACTTTACTGATCTGTTGAGTAATAGTGGCTTCTGCAGTTATCGTATCTACTCCTCCAAATTCCTCATCTGCGACAATGTCCATTCCCTCTTTCTTCTTACTTCTTATGGCAGTAAGAAGGTTTCCTAGAGTAAGCTCCTGATTAGCCTTAACTACTGCACCAACTGCTGCACCATCAGACTTTTCTACCTGATAAAGTAGTCGGTAGACACCTATGTAAGCCTCTCGTTCTTCTGTACTAAGACCTTTTTTCTGATCTAGTTTATACAGGTACTCACTAAACTTCTCTTCTGAAGTTGTGTCTAGAGATTTCTGAATTGCTTCTAGCCTTTCACTTAGCTCACTTAACGGTACCTGTAGAGGATTATCTCCCTCTTGAATTAAGGAAACTGCAACCTCAGGGGTAAGGGTAGATAATACATTCTGAACCTGTAGTTGATATCCCTTCATCTGTGTTATATTATCCTCAGTGATATCTATGGAATTATAACCTAGTATACGTACTGCCTGTCGATTACTCTCTGACAACTCCATATTAAGATCTCTAAGTATGGAGTCTACATTGCTAAATGCCTTTCTTATAGAATCTCCAAGGTCCTTTCGAGGACTCGTCATCAAGGTTTCATAGGTTGATAGCTTTGTTGTTTGCCCTGTAACTATTAAGCCACTTTCTCCATTGGTACCTGTCTCATACAATCCCATTAAAGTAACGCTTCTTCTCATGGAGAAGGTAGCCGCTAGAATGGTATCTGGCATGACCCTTAACTGAGTGACAACCTGATCAGTGGCTGAAAGTAGGTTCGTCTTAAGTTCATCAGGTACAATATCTGCTGCCTCATAAAACTGATGATAATAGGATTCCTCCATGATCTTTAGTTGGTGAATGACATTCTCTAATCCTTCCGTATCTACTTCAATTCCTTGTTGATATAGACGATAACAGTTCTCCATGGTGAGCTTTAAGCGAAGCTCCTCTAGCTGTCTTCTAGCAGTAATATTTTTTACTTCTAAGGAATTCTTATCTTCGGTCCCTACACTAGAATTCAGATACCTGCTTATGGTTTTAAGAGATATGGTCTCCTTAGGCTCTACCCTATCAGCAGCTTCCTCTGTTAGTTGTTGTAGTAACTCCATAGTGGAAATAGTTTTCTTAGTATTTTCTAAGCTCTGGTCTGCCTCAATTAAATCTGTTTTTTCCGGATAGGAATTCTCCTTCATTCCCTGGATGATAAGATCTAGCACTTCCTTCTCCTTGTAACTACCTTGTAGAGAATTCAGAACCGTAAGCTTTTCTATATTTTCTCCAGTGATAGGTAGGTCTTTTCCTAACAACCATTTAGCACTTTCCAATGCTTCTTTATCAACTGGAATACCTTCCTTTTGTAGAAGCTCTGCTACCTTAGGTTTTAGCTCCTCCCATTGTGCTTCCGTTAAGACTACTGTGTTGGAGGTGTCATTAAGTTTACTTCCACTATAGGTCGCTTTATATATATTCTCAGGTGTAACCTCTTTTTCATTGGTTATAAGATATGCTTTGGCCTCTGACGTTAACTTAGGTGCCTGAGATGCCATCTCTAGTGCGGTAGACACCCTTTCTATATTGGCTTTTGTAACTGGAAGATTGGCTTTTTCTAATCTCTTAGCGATCTCCTTAGCAT
>JAEZQN010000146.1 GCA_023441145.1 Bacillota bacterium | reverse complement strand
CTCCTGGTTTCATTACTATAATCATTTCTAAATCTCCTGCCTTCATTACAAATTCCTTTCAGCGATTAATCTTTTACTATTTTGCCCTGAATGGATATTTGTATGTGTATTAGAATTTTTTAATAGTGGTATTGTAACTCAAATATATAGGTGTGTCAATACATTAACACGTTAAAGTTTAACGCTTTAAAGCAAATTAGTATCCTTGTTACAATTCGATGTATTTCGTCATAAATTAAAATAAATACTTCTAAAATGACTAATATTTATAAGAATTATTGATAGAAGATTGAGAACAAATAAAATTCATTGTGAATTGTGAATATAATAGTTGATAATAAGATATTATTTTAGTAAAATATACACATGGGAAGCATGTCCTACATGAATTATTTAAGTTCCTTTTTAAGGATAGCCTTTCCATTACAAAAAATAGTACTGGAGGTATTAATATGGAGACATACACTGCTGCTAACATTCGTAATGTAGTCATTTTGGGGCACGGAAGCTGAGGCAAGACAACTTTAGTCGAAGCCATAGCTTACACAATGGGAATGACCAAAAGACAAGGTAAGATTGAGGAAGGTAATACAATCAGTGATTATGACAAAGAGGAAATCAAGCGATTATTTTCTATCAATACATCCATTGTACCAGTAATTTGGGAAGGTACCAAGATAAATTTCCTTGATACTCCTGGATATTTTGACTTTGTAGGTGAAGTAGAAGAAGCCCTTAATGTAGCAGACGCAGCAATTATTGTTATTTCTGCCAAAGCGGGTGTAGAAGTTGGAACCATGAAAGCTTGGGATTTTTGTGAGAAATACAAGCTTCCAAGAATGTTTTTTGTAACTGATATGGACGATGATCATGCCAGTCATCGAGAGGTAATTGAGAAATTAACTGAATTATATGGTAAGAAGATAGCACCTTTTCATTTGCCAATTCGTGAAAACGAGAAGTTCGTAGGATTTGTTAACGTTGTAAAGATGAAGGGAAGACGTTTTACAGATTTAAGTAATTATGAAGAGTGTGATATTCCTGACTACTCTATGGCGAATCTAGATACTTGTCGTGAAAGGCTATTAGAGGCAGTTGCGGAAACCAACGAAGAATTAATGGAAAAATATTTTGCTGGTGAAGAGTTTACCCAGGAAGAGATTTCAGGGGCACTTCGTGGCAATGTTATAGATGGTTCTGTTGTGCCAGTTTTAATAGGCTCTGGAACTTTGTGTAGAGGAACTACTATGTTATTACAGGCAGTGGATAAGTATTTTCCATCTCCTGATAAGAAGGGCGTAGAAGGCGTTAATCAGAAGACGAAAGAGGCCTTTCATGCTGATTATGATGAAAGCAAACCATTTAGTGCACAAGTGTTTAAGACAATAGCTGATCCGTTCATTGGTAAGTTTAATCTGTTTAAGATTTATTCAGGAAGTGTTAAGGCTGACAGTACGATATACAATGTGAATACAGAGACTGAGGAGAAGATTAGTAGGTTATATGTGTTCTGTGGAAAAGACCAGATGGAGGTTAAGGAATTAAAGGCAGGAGATATTGGAGCTATAGGTAAGTTATCTAATACAAGTACAGGTGATACCTTGGCTACAAAAGCAAATCCAGTTCTTTATGATAAACCAGTATCTACTACTCCTTATACTTATGTACGTTTTACTACTAAGAACAAAGGCGACGATGATAAAGTAAGTCAAGCACTTGGTAAACTTATGGACGAAGATCTGACCCTTAAGGTAGTCAATGACAAAGAAAATCGTCAGACTTTATTATATGGGATTGGTGAGCAACAGCTTGATGTTACAGTAAGTAAGCTTCTTGGTAAATACAAGGTAGAGATTGAGGTATCTAAACCAAGAGTTCCATATAGAGAAACCATACGTAAGAAAGTTCAGGTTCGTGGCAAACATAAGAAGCAATCTGGTGGACATGGTCAGTATGGCGACGTTTTAATGGATTTTGAACCATCTGGAGATTTAGAGAGTGCCTATGTATTTGAAGAGAAAGTTTTTGGAGGTTCTGTTCCTAAGAACTACTTCCCAGCAGTAGAAAAAGGCTTACAAGAAAGTGTTATCAAAGGGCCTTTGGCTTCCTATCCTGTAGTTGGTGTAAAAGCTACTTTAGTAGATGGTTCCTACCATCCTGTTGACTCCTCAGAGCAGGCATTTAAGATGGCTACTATACTTGCCTTTAAGCAAGCCTTTACAGAAGCGAATCCAGTACTTCTTGAACCAATTGTAAACTTAAAGGTTGTAGTTCCTGATAAGTTCACAGGAGATGTAATGGGAGATTTGAATAAGAGACGTGGTCGTGTGCTTGGAATGAATCCGATAGAAGGTGGTAAGCAAGAGGTTGTTGCAGATATTCCACTAGCAGAAATCTATGGATATTCTACTGATTTACGTTCCATGACTGGTGGTATCGGTGATTTCTCCTATGAATTTTCTAGATATGAGCAGGCTCCTCATGATGTTCAAGATAAGGTGATTGCTGAAAATGCTAAGGAAAAGGCAGAAGAGTAGGCGAATAGTTAAACAAACATAAATAGATAATAGAAAAGGTAGTGGTTTTTTGTACCACTACCTTTATTTTTATCAATTCACTGCTTTCTATTATTAAGAGTTTGGAAAAACAGTATTATAATAATCTTCTTCTACGATTAAAGCAGAAGAATCAAGCTTATATCTTACTATCTTTTTCATAGTAGCTACATACTCTTCAATCTCAGACTCTGTCATGGTAACACCATCAGCAACAGTAAAGTCACCAGTATATCGGTTATAGAAACCTTTATCAGTCTTCCATGAGGAAGAGGAGAAGATAACTAATGGAGAAGCAGTACTTAAGATATCAGAGCCAGCTAGTAATCTTGAATCATATTCTAATCCTAATAGGTTAGAAACTGTTGGAAGAATATCTACCTGAGAGCATAGCTTGTCCACTTCAATCGGTTTTTCTATACTACCTGACCACATAATTAGAGAGTTTCGATATACATCAAAATCTACATCAGATTCTTGTAAGTTCTTGATTCCTTCGCCACCAAAGGTTTTTCCTGCAATCTCCTCTAGAGAAGCTACATCAAAGTAAGGAATATGGTCTGGGGACATTACAATCAATGTTTTATCTGCAATACCAGCTGCCTCAAGTTTATCTAGCAGAGACTTCATGGCATACTCTACTTCCATGTTGGCAGCGATATAAGCCTTGGTCGTATCGGTATAAGGAAGGTTAGCAACGATATCCTTGTTCTTTACAGCCATTGCATCACCAGTAAAATTGTAAGGCATATGACCACTAACGGTGAGATAATAAATATTAAATGGTTTACCACTATTAATATATTGATCTACAGTTGTGTCAATCATATATTGATCAGATTGTGGCCATATAGTATTGCCATTTGCATTTAATTGTAAATCAAACCCCATGCCTCCTTGCTTCCAGTCATATCCTAAGTTTGGATGAGACTTCTTACGACCATACATCTCATTGTTATTATGGTAACCAATAGAAGTATAACCGAGGCGGTTTAACTGATTAGCTAAAGAAAAGTAAAGGTTTGTTCCCTGTATACCGGATTCCTTCATGCTAATAGGATTACCGTTCTTAGGGTAAAGGCCTGTTAGGTTCTGCCACTCTCCACCAGAAGTACTAGTGTAATGAAGAGGAGTGTAGTATTTATTAAAGACAAACCCTTCGTTAGCCATCTTATATAATGTTGGCGTACGATCTTTATCAATTAAGTACTTAGAGAAACCTTCCATAGTAACAAAGATTACATTGTATCCCTCAAACATACCAGTGTATTCATTTTTATTTGTAGGGGTGCAGTTGCTATAGTATTTATTTAACCATTCAATATTGTCGTTTTTCGAATTGGCAATTAAGGTTTCAAAATCGATATCCATTATATTAGGTGAGGTATCAATTGGTGGCTCTGTTGGAGCTAAAGTAGCATTAGGATCATTGCTTGCATTTGGCGAAGCAGAAGGTGTAGAACTTGGATTTAAAACATCTAAGTCACTAAAATCACTATCGTCTAAATCCATTGCAGATCCGCCACCAAATATAGTATGTTTTACATCTAAACGAAGCATAGTTAGGATACCAAGCTGTTCCACTTGATCGTCTACATTGGTATCACTAGCATATAATGTAGATGGTACAAAATCACCTGACCAAGGAAGATGTAGACTCAATAGCCCAAAAATGTGGAAGAAAACACCGAATACAAAAACAGTACCAAACAGTGGGAGAGATTTTCTCTTAAAACTAAAATACATACGTCCTATGGTAAAAATGAAAATAATTGGAAGTAATAAAAGTATGATACTGAAACATTTTTGCCATATACCATCAAAGATTGCTCCAATATAATCAGTTAGTCTGTTATTTGCAGCAGTATCGGCTGAACTTAGTAGCTGATAATAGCTTGACAATACTGTTTTACAAACCATTTCAATACAGAATAGTAAGCAACCTAGTATAGTAAATAAGTAAGTAATAATTTTGTTAATGGTCTTATTGCATAGTAAGGTAAAAATTGAAACAATAAAACCAAAAGAAAGAGCAAAAAACACGAAAATTGGAAGATACTTCATTTGCAACTTCATGCTAATATGGAAGATTACTTCCAAATAGACAAACATGAGAGGGAAGAAGAGTATATTGCCTAATGAGAAGACAACCCCTAGTGGACCAGATTTCTTCCTACGCTTGTTCTTACTGCCACGCACGTCGTATGAGGATGAACTTCTTCGGTTTCCTGGATTTTGCCGAAAACTTTTACCATTGGATTCGAAATATATCCGATCCATATCAGATACACCATAATCCTTTTTTTCATCTGGCATATTCATCATTACAACCTCTTTCTTAAATTATTCAAGTACTCTAAAAATATAGCATAAATATAGTAACGTGTCAAAATAATATCATAACTCCTACTTGCATATTAGATTGGTTTTCGATAGAATAAGCTTTAGTAAGTTAAAGGAGTGTAAGTATGTCATTATATGAATTATTTGTGACTCTTCTTTTTGGATTTGTAGAAGGAGTGACAGAATGGCTTCCTATAAGTAGTACAGGCCATATGATACTTTTAGAGGAATTTGTTAATTATAGTGAATCTATTAATATACCTGACGCCAAAAAGTTTATGGAAATGTTTCGGGTTGTGATACAGCTTGGTGCAATCATGGCAGTTGTTGTTTTGTTTTGGAAGAAAATATGGCCATTTCAGCTT
>JAEZQN010000108.1 GCA_023441145.1 Bacillota bacterium | reverse complement strand
AAAACAAGAGGTGGTCATATGAGGGCCTTATCTAAGGACCTAAAAAATAAAAACGGTCTTAACCCTACAATTGTTATTTGTGATGAGTACCATGAACACCCTACTTCTGAAATGTATGATGTTATTTCATCTTCTTTTGGTAAAAGACCTCAGAACTTAATGAATGTTATTACTACAGCAGGTAAGAACGCTGAGAATAATCCTTGTAAGCGTGAGGAAGATATGTGTAAGAAAATGCTAGATGGAAACATACCACTAGATGATACATATTTCATAATCATTAGAGAATTGGATAAAGAAGATAGTCCTCATGATAAAGAAGCATGGAAAAAAGCTAATCCTTTTTTACAAATTGATAATGAGTATGCAAAAGGCTTAAAAGAAATGATAGAGACAGAATACAAAAAGGCATATGGAGCTAATGACCATGCTAAAATTAGAGAATTTGTAACCAAAAGGTGCAATCTTTGGGTAAATGATAGTGATGAGAAGTATTTTACAGAAGAATTAATGATTAAATATAAGTCATTGGCCATACCAAAAGAACAATTAGAAGAACTCATTAAAGGTAAAATAGGTTACTTTGGCTTAGACTTATCAAAAACAATTGACTTAACAGGTGATGGCAATGTATTTAAGCTTGATGATGGCAGATTTGCAATTATGGGACATGGATTTATACCTGAAGATAGTGCAAGTAGGCATGAAAAAACGGATAGAGTACCTTATAGAGATTGGGAAAAAGAAGGATGGTGTACACTTACTCCTGGTGGAGTAGTAGATTATAAGTATTTACTTAATCATTTCTATGAGCAAGAAACTGATTTAGGTATTACACATAAAGAAATTTGCTATGATCCCTACAATGCAGAATATGCTACACAAGATTTAGAACGTGAAGGGTATACACGTGTAGAGGTAAGGCAAGGTGTACAGACGTTATCAGAACCTACAAAGTATTTTAGACAACTCGTTATAGAAGGAAAGCTAGTACATGATGGTAATCCACTTTTAACATGGTGCTTATCTAATGCGATTGAGATTGTAGACAGTAATGGGAACATCAAATTAAGTAAAAAACACAAAGATGACAGCCAAAGAATTGACGTATTAGCAGCAGTTATCAATGCACTTAGTAGAGCTATGGCATTTGATGATAATAAAGTAAGTGTGTATGAAGAAAGAGGAATAAGAAGTATATAGCACTAGGTAAATCTATGACTGAAGAGATACGTTTAGTAGCGTGGCGTGGAGTAGGCCATATCTAGTGCTTTTTCCATAAAAGAAAGGTGGTGAGAAGGTGAATTTATGGAACCGAATTAAAAACGTGTTTAAGGATGAATTAATAAGTCCATTGGATAGTCCTGAAGAATGGCTTATTGATGCATTAGGTGGACAAAAATCATCAAGTGGCATACGTGTAAATGAGACAACAGCAGTAAAAGTAATAGCAGTATTTGCATGTTTGAGGCTTATATCAGAGCAATTAGCTTGCTTACCTATTAATGTATATAGATATACAGATAGAGGTAAAGAAAAAGATAGAACACATAGCGTAGATTATCTTATCAGTGAAAGTCCAAATGACTATATGACAGCTTTTGAATTTTGGCAAATAATGATAGTCAATTTAGTGCTTTGTGGAGATTGTTATGCTGAAATTGTAAGAAAAAACGGTAGACCTATTGAGTTATGGCCTATACCCGCCAATAGAGTAATAAAAGATACTAAAAACTATAAAGAGCCAGTATACTTTGTTCAAATTGAAAATGAATATAGGACTTTATATACAGAAAATATATTACATATTCCAGGTATGGGGCAAGAGTATCTTAAAAGTTATAATCCAGTAGTTATTGCAAGAGAATGTTTAGGGCTGTCATTAGCAGCAGAAAGGTTTGCAAGTGATTATTTTGCAAATGGAGCACATCCGAGTGGGGTAGTAGAAACAGATCAGAACTTATCTGAACCGGCATTTGAGAGATTAAAGCAATCAATAAATGAAAAATATGTAGGGCTAGGCAAGACAAATAGAGTAATGCTATTAGAAGAAGGACTAAAATACAAGTCAATAGCTGGTGCTCCAAAAGAAAGTCAAATGCTAGAAACAAGGCAACATCAAGTAGTAGAAGTAGCTAGATTATTCAATGTGCCACCACATAAAATTATGGATATGACAAAAGCTACATTTAGTAATATAGAAGAATTGAATATCTCGTTTGCACAAGATACACTAGTACCTTACTGTATAAGAATACAACAAGCTTTAAAGCAAAAACTATTTTTATCTCATGAGAAAAAAGAATATTTTATAGAGTATAACTTAGGTGCATTACTAAGAGGTAAGCTCAAAGATAGATATGAAGCTTATGCAATAGGTCGTAACTGGGGTTGGCTATCAGTTAATGATATCAGAGCAAAAGAAAGTGAAAGTGCTATTGAAAATGGTGATATTTATCTAACACCACTGAATATGGTTGAATCAGGAAAACCACTGAAAGGAGGTGAGAATGATGAATAAGAAGTTTTGGAACCTTGTTATTAAAGATGAAGAACACGCAGAACTCTACATGTATGGTGATATATCAAGTACATCATGGTGGGGAGATGAAGTAACTCCAAAAATATTTAAAGATGATTTGGATAAAGTGGGAGAAAATGCTACTTTAACGTGTTATATCAATTCAAATGGTGGAGATGTGTTCGCAGGGCAAGCTATTCGAAGTATGATTGCTAGAAAACAATGCAAGAAAAAAATAGCACATGTAGATGGGTTAGCAGCAAGCATTGCAAGTGTTATTTTAACAGGGTTTGATGAAGTAGTGATGCCTAAAAATGCTATGCAAATGATACATAATCCTTGGACAATTGCAATGGGAAATGCTTCAGATATGAGAAAAATGGCAGATGATTTAGACAAAATTGGAGAGTCACTCATAGCAGCATACAAAGAAAAAAGTGGTCTTGAGGATGAAAAAATCAAAGAAATTATGGATAATGAAACATGGCTTACAGCAGAAGAATGTGTAGTATTAGGTTTTGCAGACAAAATTGAAGAAAGCAAGCAAGTAGCAGCATCATTAGATGGTGCTTTTTTTGTTATCAATAATCAAAAAATGGATCTATCTAAGTATAAAAATGCACCAAAATTTATTATTAATTCAAAAGGTGAAGAGCCTATTGAAGATAAAGCAGTAGAAGAAGCAATTAAAAAACAAAAATATTATGAATTAATAGGAGGAATGTAAAATGTCTTTAGCAAATTTAATTAATGACAAGAAAGATGAAAGAGCAAAGTTAGTAGCAAGAATGAGAGAAATAGGTGAAAAAGATGGCTGGGTATCTGATGGGTACAAGAAAGCAGAGGAAGACTTTAATGTTCTAAATGCAACAATCTCAATTATGGAAGATCAACTGCAAAAAGAACGTGCTATTGATAACATTGAGCCACCTAAGCCACAGGATAAGAAACAAGCAGATTATTTTAATGCATTTGATAAGTTCTTAAGAAATGGCATGACACCAGAGGTAAAAGCAGCAATGGGTGAAAGTGCAGGAAATGGGGCTGAACTTTTACCAAAAGAAATGCATAATCAAATTATTACAATTATGAAAGATTTAGGAGTAATGAGACAGTTAGCAACTGTTATTTCTACATCAAATGATAGAGATATTCCTATTGAAGCTAATCCTGCAGCAGCAACATGGGGAACAGAAGCAGGTGCATACACAGAGAGTACACCAACATTAGCAGCAAAAACACTTAAAGCATTTAAGCTTACAGCACTGTCTAAGGTTTCAGAGGAACTTTTACAAGATAGTGCATTTGATGTTATGGGATTCATAGCTAGAAATATTGCTGAGCAATTTTCACTAGCAGAAGAAGATGCATTTATCAATGGAACAGGAGTAGGGAAACCTACCGGATTTTTAGGCTCTGTAACAGGAATAACAGGTGGAACAACAGCAGCAGTAGTGTATGCAGACATTGTAAATCTATTTACAGCAGTTTCAGGACCATACAGAGCAAAAGGTAAATGGTTAGCAAGTGATGATATGTTAGGATCTCTTTTAAAGATGGTTGACACAACAGGTAGACCTATTTGGCAACCATCTCTTGTTGCAGGAACACCAGACACTTTACTAGGAAAAGCATTATATACAACACCTAAAATGGCAGCAGTTGCTACAGGTAATAAACCTCTAGCATTTGGTGATTTTAGTCAATACTATATTGCAGATAGAACAGATATGACAATGCAACGTTTATTAGAACTTTTTGCAGGCACAGGCCAAATTGGTTTCAGAGCTTACAAACGTACAGATGGAAATCTCTTGGTACCAAATGCGGTTAAGTCATTAACAGTAAAATAGGGTTTAAAGAGGGCTTTACAGCCCTCTAATATTTAGAGGGTGGTGTATATGATAGTAAAGCTAGAGGATGTAAAAGACTTTTTAAAGATACAAACAAGTGATGAAGATACCATTTTACAGACTATGCTTGATGGAGCAGTAGCTTATTGTGAAACATATCTTAATAGACCTATATTAGATAAAAATATGAATACTGATAATACATGGGAAGTACCAAGTAGTGTATTAATAGCTATTTATTTGCTAATAGGCACATGGTATGAGAATAGA
>JAEZQN010000052.1 GCA_023441145.1 Bacillota bacterium | reverse complement strand
TATTAAAAGTCTATCAGGAGTTCAATCATTAAAATTCTTAGCTAGGGAGTGACAAAATGATAAATATTAGTATTTTAGGATATGGTACAGTAGGCTCTGGTGTTGTAGAGGTACTAGATACCAATAGTGAAAGTATTAAAGTTAAGGCAGGACAGCCAATTAATGTGAAATATATTCTAGATCTTAGGGATTTCCCTGGGGATCCAATGGAGAAGAAGGTTGTTCATGATTATCAAACTATTGTAAATGATCCAGAAGTGGACATCATCGTAGAGACTATGGGTGGCATCCATCCAGCCTATGAGTTTGTAAAGCAAGCCTTAGAGGCTGGTAAGAGCGTATGTACCTCAAACAAGGAGCTGGTTGCAAAGTATGGTGCCGAGCTATTAGAGCTTGCTAAGGAGAAAGATATTAACTTTTTATTTGAGGCAAGTGTTGGTGGTGGAATCCCAATTATCCGTCCACTAAATCAGTCTCTTACTGCTGATGAGATTGAAGAGATTACAGGTATATTAAATGGTACTACCAATTATATTTTGACTAAAATGTCAGCAGAGGACCAAGATTTTGAGACTGCTTTAAAAGATGCGCAGGATAAGGGATATGCTGAGCGTAATCCAGAAGCAGACGTGGAAGGCTACGATGCATGTCGTAAGATTGCAATTTTATCCTCCCTTGCCTATGGTAATCAGGTTGATTATGAGGATATCTATACAGAGGGTATTACCGCAATTACGAAGACCGATATGGTTTATGCCAAGAAGCTAGGTGCTAGTATTAAGATTGTAGGCTCTAGCAGAAGAGATGGTGATAAGGTTGTTGCGTTTGTAGCTCCAATGATGGTAAATAGTGAACATCCTTTATATAGTGTAAATGATGTTTTTAATGGAATATTTGTTAAGGGTAATGTGTTAGGTGATACCATGTTTTATGGTAAGGGAGCTGGTAAGCTTCCAACAGCAAGTGCCGTAGTAGCAGATGTCATTGATGCAGCTAAGCATAAGGGAACTAACATTATGACAATCTGGGGCAAGGATAAATTACACTTGCAAAGCTTTGACGATGCAAAGCACAGATTTTTCGTTCGATTTAGAGACTCAGAAAAGGAAGAGGTGCTTAAAAGTTTCTCAGATATTACAGAAGTAGAAGCTGGAGTGCCAGAAGAATTTGCATTTACTACACCCCTAATGACTGAAAAAGAGTTTGCTGATAAAACAGCTACATTAGATAATATGTTAAGTAGAATTCGTGTTGCATTTTAACACGATAAGTAGGTGTCAGTTCTACAGCCTGCCAGGAGGTAATCTTCTGACAGGCTGCTTTATGAAATACCAGTAGACACCTTAGTATAAAGTTTCATAGAAAGAAGGAAGCATATGAAGTACGTACTTGTATTAGGTGATGGAATGGCGGATGAGCCAATTGAGGAATTAAATGGAAGCACCCCTCTAAAAAGTGCCAATACTCCATGTATGGATGAGCTGGCTCTAAGTTCAGAAATAGGATTAGTACATACCATTCCTGAGGGAATGAGCCCTGGTAGCGACACGGCGAACCTTGCTGTTTTAGGCTACAACCCAAGAAAATACTACACAGGTCGATCTCCTCTAGAAGCATTAAGCATTGGAGTTGATATGAAAACAACAGATATTGCACTTCGTTGCAATATAGTGACAGTTTCTGAGGAAGAAGATTATGAGCATAAAACCATTATCGATCATAGCTCCAGTGAAATTTCTACAAAGGAAGCTACAATTCTACTAGAGGCAGTAAGGAAGGAACTAGAAAATACAACATATAAATTCTATGTTGGAACTAGTTACCGACATTTGACCATATGGAATTGCGGTAAAGTGGTTGCATTAACGCCTCCACATGATATACTAGGTAAGGTGATCGGAGACTATCTTCCATCTGAGCCTATTTTACGGGAAATGATGAAGAAGAGCTTTGACATACTTAATAACCATCCAGTGAATATCGAGCGAGCTAAAAACGGACTGAATAAGGCAAATTCTATTTGGTTCTGGGGAGCTGGAACAAGACCAGATCTGGACAATTTCGAAATGAAAACTGGTAAGAAGGGTGCAATGATATCAGCTGTTGACCTCTTAAAGGGAATAGCGATTGGCTCTGGAATGAAGGTTATTTACGTAGAAGGTGCAGATGGAACCCTGCATACGAATTACGTAGGTAAGGCAAAGGCAGCAGTGCAAGCCTTATTAGAGGATGGGTTTGATTTTGCTTATGTCCACGTGGAGGCACCAGATGAAATGGGGCACCAAGGAAGTGTAGAGCGTAAGATACAGGCAATTGAGTATTTAGATGAAAAAGTCATTAAGGTTATCAAAGGGGACATGGAACAGGCTGGGATAGATTATCGTATGCTGATATTACCAGATCACCCAACCCCAATTAGATGCCGTACACACACATCTGATCCAGTTCCATATATGCTATATGACAGTACAAATTTACAGAAGAATAGTCAGTTATATAATGAAAAAGAAGCAGCAGCAACAGGACAGGTTTTTAAAGAAGGTTATTCTTTAATCGATTACCTGTTAGAGAAATAAAACTATAATGTTGTTATGGTAGGAGGCCACTATGCTAATAGTGAAAAAATTTGGCGGGACATCTGTAGCCGATAAAGAAAGAATTTATAATGTTGCCAGAAGATGTGTTGAAGAATACCAAAAAGGCAATGATGTTGTCGTTGTGTTATCAGCAATGGGCAAAATGACAGATGTATTAATTGAGCAAGCAAAGGATATTAATCCAAATCCTTCAAAAAGAGAGTTGGATATGTTATTAACTACAGGAGAACAGACTTCTGTTGCGTTGATGGCAATGGCAATGCATAATTTGGGAGTACCTGCAATATCTTTAAATGCATTTCAAGTTGCAATGAATACTACAAGTAATTATGGCAATGCAAGATTAAAGAGAATAGACTCAGAACGTATCAAAAATGAGTTATCTAACCGTAAAATTGTTATAGTTACTGGATTCCAAGGGATAAACAAATTTGATGATTATACTACTCTTGGAAGAGGAGGCTCTGATACTACAGCTGTTGCTTTAGCAGCTGCCTTAAATGCTGATGCATGCGAGATTTATACAGATGTAGATGGGGTATATACAGCTGACCCAAGAATCGTAAAGACGGCACGTAAATTGGATGCTATTACCTATGATGAGATGCTTGAACTAGCAACCTTAGGAGCAGGGGTATTGCACAATCGTTCAGTAGAAATGGCTAAAAAATATGGTGTTCAATTAGTGGTTCGCTCCAGTTTGAATTTATCTGAAGGAACAGTTGTTAAGGAGGATGTAGAAATGGAAAAAATGCTTGTAAGTGGGGTAGCTTGTGATAGAAATACAGCCAGAATAGCAGTAATTGGATTAGAGGATCAACCAGGAGTAGCTTTTAAATTATTTAATCACTTAGCAAGACATAATATTAATGTAGATATAATACTACAATCTGTAGGTAGAGATGGTACGAAAGATATCAGCTTTACTGTGGCAGAAGATGTTGTAGAAGAAGCAGTTGAAATTCTGGAAAGACACAGAAAAACTAGCTTAAAGTGTGAATCCATTTCTATAGAGAAAAATGTGGCTAAAGTTTCTGTAGTTGGTGCTGGTATGATGTCCAATGCAGGAGTTGCTGCTAAAATGTTTGAAGCTCTTTATGATGTAGGAGTAAATATTAAGATGATTTCTACCTCTGAGATTCGTGTGACCGTTCTGATCAATGACTCTGATGTAGATCAAGCTATGAATTCTGTTCATGACAAGTTCATTAATGACTAATAATAAATAAAGAAAAGCCGTCTGCGTATAAAGCAGATGGCTTTTCTTCTGTATATGAGGAAATTGCTCTTGAAGCAAAACTTTTTTGTTCCCTACTTTATAAATAAATCGTTGATAGGAATGGTAAGTCTGTTGTAAACGATACTGGTACTGTGCTTTTCATAGTCATTCATATAATCTACAATCTTTAAGTATGGGAGATTAAAAATTGAAACCTGATAATACAGATTAACTTGCATATCCACTAAAGGCAATGTAGAAGAGTCTACTGGAGAATAACTAAAGCCAAGATATCCTCTAAGGGAATCTCCTACATTAGATAATTTTTGGTTGGTGAAAGGATTTCCTATATTGTTGATGTTGTCCTCTACAGAGGCAATCCTAATAGACAGATTATTATCAGGATGACTATAAAGGTTACAACTATTAAGTTCACAAATATTATGAAGGCTGTTTTGCTGGTACTCTAATATCTGAAATAATCGATTGTCAGGCTCCTCTACCCATTTATAATAAACGACTATTCGCTCAGAGTTGCTTAATTTTATTCGATAAGTGGTAAATTCTATGGTTCCACCATTGGCATGTTTGGTATCTGTTTGAGCTAGTATCGAAGAAGCCGTAGACAGGTACTCATATTCACTAGTGGGTAAGTCCTCTACAATGCTTTTTGCCATGCCAAGAGAGATCAGTTTAGATTGAATCTTTTCATATTTTTGGCTTACCTCTACGCCTCCATCTGGTGATGGAGGTGTAAACAAGGATCCCTTATTACTAAAGTAAATTGTTACACCAAGTATCACGATATAGAAGGCTATATAGTAGAAATGTTTGCGAATTAGTGCTTTACTGTATGTGGATAGCTCTATTTCTAAGGAGCTTTTGGTAAGCTCTTTACCGATTCGATGGAATGCAAGAGCAACATATACCACATTGACTAATAGAATGATAATGGCCATAAGAGCGCCCAGAACACCTAGCTGAATGGTTAGGTAGGTGGATACTACATTGGAGAAATAAAGAAAAATATACTTAAATAGCGAATGACGGTAGGAGGAAAAGCCGGCATCAGCATACATAGAGGAAAAACCTTTGTCTAGATATATAAACAATAAAGTGATAATAATAAGCGAACAAGTAATCTGAATATAAGTCACATACAGATTTGAACTAATAGAAGTCCAATCAAGCAGAAAGTTAACCATCATTAGCATAAATCGGGCTAAAGCTATGTAATAGGCAGCTAGAAAATGAGAACTATATTCCTTCATAAGATGGCATCCATATAGCATTATGGCGCATCCAACCAATGGGAATAAATACTTTAAAAATAAAAAGTCTATATTAAATAGAGATAGAACAAATCCGTTACCTAGTAACGATACTAGCTCCATAAAGACGGGGTTTTCTCTATATTCAGTTGTATTATTGGCTTCTTTCATTCTATCTCACTTCCTATCTTCATGGTTATATTACCATTATATAGAATTTGGCGTAGATTTCAAGAATGCTTATGACAGAAAACCTTGCGAGGTGTTTGTAACTATAGTAAAATCAAATTAATAATATTAGGAAGGTATTGGAACATGAATATTTTTAAACAGTTAAAAGATGAGTTAGGTATTGAGCTGTGGCAAGTAGAAGCTACAGTCAAACTAATTGATGAGGGGAATACAATTCCCTTTATTGCTAGATACCGAAAGGAGCAGCATGGCTCTTTAAATGATGAGGTATTACGTAAGTTATATGAACGTTTGCAGTATCTTCGCAACTTAGAGGATAAGAAAGCTCAGGTAATTGCCAGTATTGAAGAGCAAGGAAAGATGACCGAAGAGCTTAGGGCACAGATTATGAGTGCAACAACTCAAGTTGTAGTAGACGATTTATATCGTCCATATCGTCCAAAGAGAAGAACTCGTGCAACCATCGCTAAGGAAAAAGGATTAGAAGGGCTAGCCAACGTTTTAATGCTTCAGATGACGAATAAGTCCTTAGAGGAAGAGGCAGCTGCTTATGTCAGCGAGGAAAAAGAAGTAACCGATACAGCACAAGCAATAGCAGGAGCTATGGATATAGTTGCTGAATCCATTTCCGATGAAGCACAGTATAGAAGTTATATTCGAAGCCTTACCATGAAGGAAGGTTCCATGATAAGTGTGGCTAAGGACAGTAAGTTACAATCTGTATATGAGATGTATTATGAATTTGAAGAAAAGCTAAGTAAAATTGCGGGACATCGAATTCTTGCTATCAACAGGGGAGAAGCAGAGAAGATTCTTACTGTGAAGGTGAACGCACCAGAGGAACGTATCCTTTTGTACCTAGAGAAGCAAATTATTATTAGGGACAACCCTAACACGACACCTTATCTTATAACAACTATAGAGGATAGTTATAAACGTCTTATCGCACCTGCGATAGAACGAGAGATTCGTAATGATTTGACAGAGAAGGCAGAGGATAGTGCCATAGATGTATTTGGTAAGAACCTAGTACAGCTATTAATGCAACCACCAATTAGTGGTCATGTTGTTCTTGGCTGGGACCCTGCATTTCGTACAGGATGTAAGCTGGCCGTAGTGGATGCTACAGGTAAGGTGTTAGATACAACAGTAGTATATCCGACGGAACCACAGAATAAGGTGGAAGAAACGAAGAGGGTTGTGAAGAACCTAATTGATAAATATAATATTTCCTTAATCTCCGTAGGTAACGGAACGGCGTCTAGGGAGTCTGAGATGATCATTGTGGATATGCTAAAGGAAATAAAGAAGCCAGTACAATATATTATTGTAAATGAGGCTGGAGCTTCTGTATATTCTGCTAGTAAATTAGCCACAGAGGAGTTTCCTCAATTCGATGTAGGACAACGTAGTGCTGCTAGTATCGCTAGAAGACTTCAAGATCCATTGGCGGAGTTGGTTAAAATCGATCCTAAGTCCATTGGTGTTGGTCAATACCAACATGATATGAATCAGAAGAAGTTGTCAGATGCCCTAACAGGAGTGGTAGAGGGTTGTGTAAATAAGGTAGGAGTAGACCTAAATACAGCCTCTGCATCCTTATTAGAATATATCTCAGGAATTACTAAGGTAATTGCCAAAAACATTGTGGCATATCGAGAGGAACATGGAAGATTTAGTAAGAGAGCTGAGTTGCTAAAGGTACCTAAGCTTGGACCTAAGGCGTATGAGCAGTGTGCCGGTTTTATGAGAATACTGGGTGGTCAGAATCCACTAGATGCAACTAGTGTGCACCCAGAGTCTTATGAGGCGGCAGAAACCTTACTAAAGACCTTAGGATACACAAAGAAAGATGTGGTAGCTGCAGGTCTTGCGGGAATCAGCAAAAAGGTTAAGGATGTTAAGCAATTAGCCGGTGACCTTGGAATAGGAGATCTTACTTTAGTTGATATTCTTAAGGAACTTGAAAAACCTGGTAGAGATCCAAGAGATGAGATGCCAAAACCAATTCTTAGAACTGATGTTATGGATATGAAAGACCTAAAAGAAGGAATGATTCTTAAGGGAACTGTTCGTAATGTTATTGACTTTGGTGCGTTTGTTGATATTGGAGTACACCAGGATGGTTTGGTTCATATATCTCAGCTGACAGATAAGAAATTTGTAAAGCACCCACTTGAGGTTGTCAGTGTAGGAGATATTGTTGAAGTAAAGGTAATGAGTGTAGATCTATCTAAAAACAGAATACAATTAACGATGAAGATATAAGAAAAAAGAGTGTCAATTTTGTCTAGGAAATTTGTTAGATTCTTAGATAAGTTGACACTCTTTTCTTTTTTTAGTGTTATAATGGAACATATTGCTAGTATTCGAGAATAATTCTCAATATCGTTATTGACATATTATAGATTGCAATGTATGATACAGGTAATACATGGATGACTTTGACAAGGAAATTATCGCGTTGCTCTTTAGCGCTTATACATATTTGAACTGCCCTAGGGCATAGGGACTATTTTTTAGAAAGGGGTATACATATGAAAATTAAGAGTATCATTTATAGATCGAAGAAGCTAAGAAGGGGAATCGTTTTTTTCTGCATTATGATTTTTATTATGTCTTCTGAGGCATTTGCTTCTGGTAGTTTTACATCTGGTGATTTTACTTATACAGATCAGGCAGATAGGGGGTATACAATTAGTAATATACTTTCTGATTATAACGTATTTTTGTTTGATAGGTTACAGAATGCGGGTCATATTGAGGGAGGAATTGCCGTTGGAAATAGCGCTTCAGGTAGTAACTTCAACTTTGGTGACTTATCTACCACTACTTCCTATATCAAGAATGGTTTAACAATGAATAATTTTAACAATAATAAAGGTGGTACAATACGATTGGGAAGTCCGCCAAGTAGTGATGTATTACAAAAGCTAAAGAATGCATCCTCCAGTAGTAACCCGATTTATTATATCGAGAAAGCTGGAGACAAGAGGTATATCGACTTTACAGCAGCCCGTGTAAGTTTAGAGGCGCAATCTAAGTATTTGAAGGATACTGCAACTAAACTTACTACGAATAGTAATAATGCTGCGGTAAGTTATGAAAGCAGCAATGGACAATACATAGTAAATATAAATTTGAATAAGCTTGATTTTAACAACAATAATTTCGCCATAGATTATGGGTTCTTTAAGGGGAAATATGGATACCAAAATATTATTAACTTTGTAGGCAATAGTATTACAGATATGTCTAAGGTACTTTTTATTACCTTTTATAATACTCCAAGTAATAATTCAATTAATATGCCTCAAACTTATGTTAATGGAAATCAGTATGGAGGTAATCTTAGTAAAAATCATATGATAGGTGTTGTTTTTAATCTATATGGATTAAAAAGTATTTACTTAGAGAATTCTCCTTTTATTGGGAATATAGTGGCAACAGAAGGCGATATCTCGCAAAAGACTGGTAACTTTAATGGTTCCATTATTGCTTACAGCTTGGATGCATGTAATTCAGCGGAAGGTCATATGTATGGTAAGTTTACTGGTACGATACCGACTTCGCCACCAGTACCAAGTGCTAGTCCAAAGCCGAGTAAAAGCCCAAAACCAAG
>JAEZQN010000049.1 GCA_023441145.1 Bacillota bacterium | reverse complement strand
ATATAGTATTATCCTAATTGTGATAGACTTATTTCTCTTTGTTATTTAAATTGTCCAAAAATCATTCGTTTATGACGGTCTAGAGCGAATAATAATAACATCCCTAAAACTCCACAAGCTAGTATTTGACCAGTGCCTACGGTTGCCATCATAAAGGGAATGGCTTCTTCTGTTCCATATACCTTTAATAGAATAAAAGGAACCACTAATGCATTTAATACAATTGGTGGAATGGGAACAAGGAATTTGTGCTTACGTAGGCCATAGGATAAAATCGCCGCAACTAAGGTCGTAAGGCTACCAAAGATAAAGTCTAGTGGAGGGCAACCAATCAATAAATTACCTAGAAAACAACCCACAAATAAGCCGGGAATGGCAGCAGGAGTAAAGTAGGGAAGAATGGTTAGAGCTTCACTGATTCTAAATTGAATGGCAAATACGCTAATTGGTTGCAACAGCATTAATAGCGCGATGTAAAGAGCAGCAATAATAGCTGCTTGATTGATAAATAGCACTTTCTTATTCATAGGTAATCTCCTTTAGTTTTGTTTTACGTGTGGAAGGTCTCGAACACACGAACTGCTTCAGTTACTATAACCCATATGATAAGAAAATGCAAGTAATTAACTAGGGTAGTATATTAGTTTATGTAGAGAATTGCATAATTTCTGATTCTTTCTTAAAAGAACAATTAAGGTAGCACATAACAGGACGCCTATAGAATTTAGTAGGATATTGTCAACATAAATTGGTCTACTATAGTATCCACTAAGGTGACTGAATGCCCATTTGATCCCTTCAAGAGAAAGAGAAGTAAGAATTCCAATGGTGGAAAGCTTGAGTAAAGATAGTTTTTGAGGCATGAGAATTACAAGCAACAGAAGAAATGGCATAAGCTGTGTGATAGTCCCTACTAATGTTTTATAAGCCCCCATGTCTAGGTAAGTCTGGATAGATTGAAAGGGAATGGTGTTAAAGATAGCCTCTCTGTGTTCGTACTGATATCTTATGATAAAGAAGGGAAATATTTTTACCTTAACCAGTACCAAAAGGTAGGCAACTATGATTGGTATCAGATAAGAACGGATTGATGGCTTTACTGTCCGAGAAAGATAAAGCTTCCTGTAAATCAAGAAAGAAATAACCGCAAATAGGATACAAGTAAAGACGGGTTTTAATTCTAAAAGCATAAAAAGCCTCCCTCTGTATAGACATATAGTTTATCCAATACTTCTATTACTATGTTTATTATAGTTGTAGGTTTCTTTCGTAGCAATGGTAAAAACATTTATTTACATATCATTAAGAGAAACTTATTAAAATTAAGGTATTTGTAGGTGTTAAGTTAAGATTTTAGGTGTAGAAAACAAACAACCTTATATATTGTCATAATTACGATACCCTTCCTCTTGAGAACCTCATTTTCTTGCTCTATAATAAAAGTAATCCTATACTCTTGGAGTCTCGGTTAACATATCACACATCTGACCACACTCTATCCTTAACATTCTTTCGTCTGCTTTCCTTACGTCAGGGATGATGGCAGGCACAATCCAAACAACAAGTAATGTATCCACAATACTATGGTAGAAGCCACATAGTATCATTATTGCACCCAATTACATAGAAGTATAGGAGAAGGAATCAGCTTCCTGTTAGTAATCCAATAGATATGGTGCAGGGAGCTGATTTTATGTATTTTAATTACTAAAATAGTCACATTTGGCAAACTAGAGGGTTACCAAAGAGGCATAATATGTTATAATAAAGGCTAGGTGAAATACTATAGGAGGATTATACTATGGATAGAAAGATGAAGCAGACTATGATTGGGGCCTTTGTAGTTCTGGCTATTATTATTGTTTGCGTGGCCTTGGTTATAAAGGATAAGTTTACACCAAGTGATGAACATATGGAATTAACTGAATATTACCAAGTAAACCAGGATGAGATTCTGATTTTCATGGAGAATTACCAGTATGAAAAGACAGGTCTATACATTGATAACACAGTTTATATAGATTACGATACGGTATTGGAACATATTAATAAGAGGTTCTATTGGGATAATAACGAGAACCTTTTACTATATACCACACCTACAGATATTATTAAGGTGACAGCAGGGAAAACAGGCTATCAAGTGAATAAAAGTGAGGAGAAGACTGATTATCCTGTTGTGAAGGTGAATGGCGATAAGGTGTACGTTGCCTTGGAATTCGTAAAGAAATACTCCAATGTAGAGTATCAAGTGTTTCTAGAGCCAAACCGTGTGGTTCTTACCTGTAATTGGGGCAAGCAACTGCAGTATGCTGAGGCAGAGAAGGATTTAAGTGTCAGAGTAAAAGCGGACATTAAGAGTCCTATTCTAGAGGATATTGAAGCAGGAGACATGCTTGTATTCGTAGATGAAGGCTCTCAGGAGAATGGATTTGTTAAGGTTATGACACCAACCGGTGTAATCGGATATGCAAGAGAAAAATATCTCTTAGATGGTGAATACATTGTTCTTGAGAATGACTACATGGAACCTGAATACACTAGCATTAAGAAGAAGGGCACTATAAATATGGTGTGGCATCAGGTATTTGGGCAAGCAGGGAATGAGGAACTGTTAAATATGTTGGATGGCACCAATGGAGTGAATGTAATAAGTCCAACTTGGTTCTCCATTGCCAATGAGAACGGTGAGATTACTTCTTTGGCAAGCGAGAAATATGTTGAACAGGCTCATAATCAAGGAATTGACGTATGGGCGTTAGTCGATGATTTTAATATCGAGATTGACAAGATTAAATTATTTGGAAGAACCTCTAGTAGAGAGAAGCTTTCTAACGAGATTGTCTCCGCAGCCATTCGCTATAACGTAGATGGTATCAACATTGATTTTGAGAAAATTACAGCAGAATACAGTAAAGCATATGTTCAGTTCTTAAGAGAGCTTTCTGTAAAATGCCGTAATAATGGTCTTATTCTTTCTATAGACAACTATATTCCAGCTGCTTATAATAAGTTTTACGATAGAGAAGAACAGGGAATTATAGCGGATTATATTATTTGTATGGCTTATGATGAGCACTATGCAGGCTCTGAGGAAAGTGGTTCTGTATCCAGTATTAATTATGTAACCCAGGCACTTCAAGATACGAAGGCTGAGGTTCCTACGGAGAAGATTATTATGGCACTTCCATTTTACACTAGACTATGGCGTGAAGTGAATGGGGCCAATGGAACCGAGGTTAGTTCTGAAGCTTATAGTATGGTAAAAGCAGAAAAGCTTCTTCAGAATAAAGGAGTCACACTGGAGTGGAATGCTGAGATCGGTCAATATTATGGGCAATATGAGGAAGATGGTGCTATCTTTAAGATGTGGTTAGAGGATGAGAAATCCTATGAGACTAAGTTGAAAGCTGTCTTTGCTGAGCCAGTTGCTGGTGTAGCAGCTTGGAAGCTTGGACTGCAGAAGGAAACCATATGGAACTTAATTGCTAAATATGCCAATTAACAGGTAAATACAATAGTGCATATAGAAACCACAAGCCCCTGAGTTTGATAGGGCTTGTGGTGTTTTTTGTGAGGGCAGAGAGGTTTAGTACATTCCTATTAAGGTCCTTAGACATACATAGTCTTCCTATCTCATAAACTGTATTAATCATTGGTAAGGAAGAGTGTAAGCAGTGAAAAGGTACCGT
>JAEZQN010000043.1 GCA_023441145.1 Bacillota bacterium | reverse complement strand
GAGAAGAAGCACCTTATACTAATTGGATTTATGGGAAGTGGCAAAACCACCGTTGGTCAAGCTCTAT
Source organism: Bacillota bacterium (assembly GCA_023441145.1). Classification (GTDB taxonomy): domain Bacteria; phylum Bacillota; class Clostridia; order Lachnospirales; family Lachnospiraceae; genus KM106-2. The sequence goes on along the minus strand of JAEZQN010000043.1, from coordinate 13,668 downwards.
CCGATAAGCTTAAGCTGACTTTTGTGGACACAGATCAACTAATCGAACAACAACAAGGGTGTTCTATTTCACAAATTTTTGAACAGTTTGGAGAAACAACTTTTCGTCAACTGGAGACAGAACTACTAAAGGAACTTCAGAAAGAAGAGAAACCTTTAATTATTTCTACAGGTGGTGGACTTCCTTTAAAAGAAGATAATGTACGTATTCTGAAGGAATTAGGCTTTGTAATTATGTTAGATGTAAATAAATTCACAGTACTTAGTCGACTTAAAAAGGATACTACTAGGCCTTTGTTAAAAGGAGACAATGTAGAAGAAAAGGTTGAGAATCTACTCGCTTTTCGGAGGCAGTATTATGAGGCTGCTGCAGATATAAATGTTGATGTAAATACATCTTCAGTGGAACAGATTGTAAATGTTATCTGTAGTAGTTATAGGACAAATGGGGAAAGCTAAGGTTATAGTATTTAATATCAAATTATGATGAAAAAGTTAATATGGACAAAAATAGTGGTTGAAAATTTAAACGGATTATTATAAACTGTTCTAAGTGATATATTTAAGGAGGAATTATTTGTATGGTATCAGCAGGCGATTTTAGAAATGGTTTAACTATTGAATTTGAAAATAGCGTATATCAAGTAATAGAGTTTCAGCATGTTAAACCAGGAAAAGGTGCTGCATTCGTTAGAACTAAGTTAAGAGATATTAAAAATGGCGGGGTAGTGGAAAAAACATTTAGACCTACAGAAAAATGTCCACAGGCTCATATTGATAAGAGTGATAAACAGTATTTATATAATGATGGTGAATTGTATCACTTTATGGATGTTGAAACATTTGATCAATTTGCTTTAACTGAAGATGCAATTGGCGATTCTTTAAAATTTGTTAAAGAAAATGATATGGTTAAGATGCTTTCCCACAATGGTGCGGTATTTGCTATTGAACCTCCTATGTTTGCTGAACTAGAGATCACAGATACTGAACCAGGTTTTAAGGGAGATACTGCTACAGGAGCTACAAAACCAGCTGTTGTTGAGACAGGAGCTACTGTTTATGTTCCTTTATTCGTTGAGCAAGGGGATAAGATTCAGATTGATACCCGTACCGGCGATTATTTAAAGAGAGTTTAGTTATAATATTCTATGATATATAGAAGGCGTAAGTTGCATATTCATGCTGCTTACGCCTTTTTTACTTGTTGAAAAGAGTTATCTTTGTTCTAACTCCATCTTAATTTCCTCAATTCTTTCCTCAGGAATGGAGGTATTTAAAAAGTATTCTGCGGCATACTTTGCCTGGGCTACTAACATATCTAAACCATTCACAGTCATAATTCCCATTTCTCTAGCTTGAGATAACAACTTTGTCACTTTGGGATTGTATATGATATCCACTACAGCTTTTAGGTTATGAAATCCAGATAAATCAATGGGTGCTTTATCTATATCAGGAGAGGTTCCTACACTAGTTGTATTAATTAATATCGTTACATCCTTATGTTTCTCTTTTGCCTCTTCGTAGGAGATGGCATTGTCTTTAATAGTTCGATTGACGATGACTACTTCTTTAGCTAAACTATCCTCTATTACTTTTTTTACAGCAAGACTTGCCCCACCGAAGCCTAGAATCATTACCTTTTCATTTTTTACCTCTATATTGTTGTGTAACAGGGCATAACGAAATCCATCGTAGTCTGTATTGTAGCCATAAAGCTTACCATCTCTATTAACAATAGCATTTACTGCACCCATAGCCTTGGCTTCTTTAGAGATCTCATCCAGGTATGGTAGGACTGCTTTCTTATACGGAATCGTGACGTTTATAGCGTTAAAGTTACGATTTTTCATAAATTCTTTAAATTCATCTTCATTTAACTCAATCAAATCGTAAGTGTAGTCTGCCAACTTTTCGTGTATCACTTTTGAATAACTGTACCCAAGTTTTGCTCCAATCAATCCATATCTCATGGTAATCCTCCCATTATGTGATTTGTAATATTGTAGTCTTTTTTTATAGTGAATTCAAGGTTTATATGCCATTTCCTATATTAAACTGTCTTAGTGGAATATTCTTTAAAAAGCTTCATATATTGAAATAAGATTTTAGGCAGTGTAAAGGGGTGAAAGTTTTCTTGGACAAACGTGAGGAAATCTTGAAGATATTCTCTATTAACCTTAGAAAAATAATAGCAGAACTGATTATTGATTTTGAATTGTTACAGGAAATAAGGCTAAGGGTAAATGGCCCTCTTATGCTGGTTTACAATAACAAAGAGTATTTTGTTTCTAAGGATCACAGGATAATCACAGATAAGACTAGTGCCTATATTGTTTCTTTAAATGAAGTAAGGGAGACAATGGAGTACATAAGTAATTACTCTTTATACGCATTCGAGGATGAGATAAGACAAGGGTTTATTACCATTCAAGGAGGACATCGAGTAGGAATTGCAGGAAAAACGATTATTGAAGCAGAACGAATTAAGAATATTAAACACATATCCTTTATTAATATTAGATTATCTCACCAGGTGAAGGGCTGTGGTGATAAGGTCATGCCATATATTATTAATCAAAATACTATCTTTCACACATTAATTATTTCTCCACCAAGGTGTGGTAAGACAACCTTATTAAGAGATGTGATTCGCCAACTATCTAATGGAGTAAGCACCATACAGGGACTTAACGTAGGAGTGGTAGATGAACGTTCTGAGATAGGGGCTTGCTATATGGGAATACCACAAAATGAGCTAGGAATCCGAACGGATATATTGGATTGTTGTCCTAAGGTGGAGGGTATGATGATGTTGATACGTAGTATGTCCCCAAGTATCATTGCAGTGGACGAGGTTGGCTCAAGGGATGATATTGAAGCAATTGAGTACGTAATGAACTGTGGATGTAAACTGATAGCCACGGTTCATGGAAGTTCCATTGATGATATTAAGAATAAACCAATACTAGGACGAATGGTACGTGAAAAGATCTTTGAACGGTATATCATTTTAAATAATAAAGGGAGAGTTGGAAATCTAGAGGAAATATACGATGAGCGAGGTACCTTATTGTATAAGGCAGATTAGGAGGTGACAAAATGGTAAAAATATTTGGAGCTTTACTTGTTATACTATCTTGTTCCACCATAGGTGTGTATTTTAGTTCTCTCGTTAGAGGAAGAGTAACTGATTTAAGAGCAATGAAAAAGAATATCACGATCTTAAGAGGAGATATCAAGTATGGAAATACTACATTACCTGAGGCGATAGGAGCACTATCTAGAAGAAATGTAGACAACTTTAAGGAGTTCTTTGCTGGAATCGAACAGGATTTATTAAGATCCTCTGGCTTGAGTTTTCAAGCAATATGGGAAGAGGGTACAAAGAATTATATGAAAAATTCCTATATGAATCAACAGGACAGGGAGCAACTTAATCAACTAGGAGAAAATCTTGGGTATTTAGATAAGGAGATGCAATTAAAGACCATTGATTTCTATATTGAGCAGTTGGATCATGAGTTACAGGACTCCATTGCAACTATGAAGGAAAAAACAAGGCTGTATAATATGCTTGGTATTTTATCTGGTTTGTTTCTTACCGTGGTATTGATTTAGAATATGTAAGGAGGACAACAATGGAGATTACTCTAATTTTTAAAATTGCAGCGGTAGGCATCCTGGTATCTGTGATTAATCAAGTATTAAAACATTCTGGTAGAGAAGAACAGGCCTTTCTGACCAGCTTAGCAGGTTTGCTTCTGGTTTTACTTTGGATCATACCTTATATATCCCAGTTGTTTGAGACAATAAAGAATTTGTTTAATCTTTAGGAGGTGCGTATGCTACAGGTAGCTATTATTGGAATTGTGGCTATAGTTTTAGCAACACAATTTAAAAGTACACGCTCCGAATTTGCTACCTATATCAGTGTGGCAGCCTGTATCATTATCCTGTTTATTGGGACAAGCAAATTGTCCTCTATAATAGAGGGAATTGCTAAAATACAAAAATTTATTAATATTAACCCAACCTATCTTAGTATTCTTCTAAAGATAGTTGGTATTACCTATATTGCAGAGTTTGCATCAGCATTATGTAAGGATGCAGGTCATAGTGCTATAGCAAGTCAAATAGAGTTAGTTGGAAAGCTTACTATCTTAGCAATCAGCATGCCGATTCTATTAGCTTTACTAGATTTGATTAATAATTTCTTGGCTTAGGCAGGTGCGTTTATGAAGTGGAAGTTAATTATAATAGTGACAAGTGTTATTCTAATCTCTTTTCATAAGACACCAGTCTATGCTGAGTCAATTGATACAGATAATGTGGATGACGTAACAAGTGAGGATGGTGTAGATAAGGCGCTAGAAGATGTTAACTATGATGATATACAAAGTGTGATAGACGAACTAGTGAAAAATCCCGAAGAGGTTAACTTCGGTGAGTATGTAAAGGGCATAGCATCAGGCGATGAAGAATTCTCCTTGTCAGGACTATTAAGTAAGGTGCTCAATGAATTATTTGGAGAACTGATTAATAATAAAAGCCTTTTAGTCCAATTAATTATGATTGCGATGCTTGCTGCTATTTTTACAAACTTCGCAAATGTATTTCAAAGTAATCAGGTATCTGAAACAGCATTTTATGTTACCTACATCATGTTGTTTGCTCTACTTACTAGCTCCTTTTATATGGCCACGGAGATTGCTAGAACAGTACTGAACAACTTATTTGACTTTATGAAGGTACTTATGCCCACTTATCTTCTTAGTATAGCAGTTAGTTCTGGGGCTAAGACCTCTCTTTTTTATTATGAATCAACCTTGGCTGTTTTTACTGGAATTAATTTTATTCTACTAAGTGTTGTACTTCCTTTAATTAATATTTATTTTGTCATAACCTTAGCAAATCATATCACCAAAGAAGATATGTTATCTAAGATGACAGAGCTTATTGAAATGGTGGTGCAATGGATTTTAAAGACATTATTAGCCTTCGTCATAGGATTTAATGCTATTCAAGGGTTGATTATACCGATGGCTGAGTACGTGAAAAAGTCTGCGATTATTAAGAGTACCAGTGCTATTCCAGGTGTGGGGAATGCCATAAACTCTGTCACAGAGACTTTACTAGGAGCCAGCGTACTAGTGAAAAATGCTATTGGTGTGACAGGACTTATTGTTATTTTAATCCTGTGTTTGGTGCCACTTGTAAAGCTTGTTTGCTTTGTTTTTGTTTATAAATTAGGTGCAGCTTTAGTACAACCTGTCTCAGATAAAAGGATGGTAGGATGTATCAGTGCAGCAGCCAATGCATCAAAGCTTTTGTTGTCTATGGTATTTATCTGTTTGTTACTATTTGTTCTGTCCATTGCCATCATTGCAGCATCCACAAATATAGGAGTATGAGGTGAGTTATGGGGGAAATATATGCCGCTGTTAAAAATCTTATTTTCTTTTTACTGCTGGTTACTGTATTTTCTAACCTGCTTGGAAAAAGTAGTTTTAAGAAATATATACATATCTTTGTCGGGTTGATTACGATTTTAATCATTATTAAGCCACTGTTAACCTGGACGAATTCCCTTGATAAGGTGGATTACTATTATGATTTAAATGTGTATCAGAGTAATGCAAGGGATATTAGTGCCCAGATAGTAGGAACTGAGAAGGATTATCAAAAACAGGTAGTGGAGAGTTATAAGGAGGCCATAAATAATCAGATTCAGGTTTATATGAGTAATTATGGTCTTAAGGTTAATAGCCTCACAATAAACTTAGATGAGGATACAGAAAGTGAGACCTGTGGGAAGATAAAGGGGATTACCTTAGTGGCCTCTGTTAAGGAAGAAGAAAATAAGGAGGAAACAAAATCCATTGCACCCATAGATCAAGTTACCATTGATAAGGTAACCATTAATCAAGATACAAGTGTAAATCAGTATGATAAGGCCAGTGAGTCTCCTAACAAAGACCAATATGACACTGTGTTAGAGCTTAATATTAAGCAAGAATTGGTAGCCTTATATGGGGTTCCTATTGAACAAGTATCTGTTACTATACATAAGGGGTAGGAGGATAGCAATGAAGAAAATTGATTTTAAAAAGATATTAAAAGAATTTGGATTACCAAGGCTTCTTATTATTCTAGGTTGTGGACTGGCGATTCTATTGTTATCTGTACCTGGTTTATTCTCTTCAGATAGTAGTAGTAAGGTTAATAGCATACAGACAAATGAAAAAAGCCAGGATATTCAAAAATATTCTTCTACGGAGGAATATGTTTGTACTCAGGAGAATAGATTAAAGCAGATACTTATGCAGGTGCGTAATTTAGGTAAGGTGGAGGTGATGATTACCGTTAAGTCTTCGAAAGAATTGGTTCCTTTAAAAGATGAGACTTCCGACAGGCAGACCACAACTGAGCAGGATAGTGCAGGAGGAAACAGGAATAGCACCAGTGATAGCAGCCAGGAGGAGACGGTATTATCCCAAGCCAACCAAGGAGACAATACCCCTTATATTGTAAAACAGATAGAACCAGAAATAGAAGGAGTATTGGTAATAGCACAGGGAGGAGAGAGTGACAGAGTAAAGAGCGAAATTGTTGACGCTGTAATGGTCTTATTTAATGTACCAGCTCATAAAATTAAAGTAATGAAAATGAATTAATCAATAGGAGGCTGTACATGAAAAATATATTTAAAAAGAATCAAGTGATAATCGCAGCTTTAGCCATTATGATAATAGTTGCTGGTTATCTGAATTTCACCAGGGACAAAGTAGGTGATCAGGGGGCTTTAGATGCAGCTGCTTCCCCAGGTACTTTAAATGTAGGTGCAGATGATTTAGATATTACAGGAGATCCTGATTCCGTAGTATCTGATACTAATGATGTAGTAGATACCAACACGAATACTGACAAAGATGATACCAAGGTGGACGCAGATGACAAAGCGGGAGACGCAGTACTTGCAAACAACACCATAAATGCTGACTTTTTTGTATCCAATAAACTTCAAAGAGAACAGGTTAGAGCTGCAAATGAAGCAACTCTACAGGAAATTATTGATAATAAAAACGCATCCGATAAGCAGAAACAAGCAGCTATCGATGCTATGATAGAGCTTACTTCTGTTAAAGATAAAGAGAATGCTACTGAAACTTTATTGGAAGCTAAGGGTTTTCCAGATACATTAGTAACTATTACAGATGATTCTGTAGAAGTTATTTTAAATGCCAATAAGTTAACAGAGCAACAGATGGCTCAAATTGAAGATGTTGTAAAGAGAAAAACTGGAATAGCAGCTAAAAACATAGTAATTAGCCCTGTAAATGTAAAAGCAGAGGACGACAGTAGTTCTAAGGATGTGTCTGGAGTTGACACAGATAAAAAGGATGCTGCAGGTACGAAGGAACAAGGAAGTGAAAACTCAAAGGATCAGACTCAAGATGATTCTAAAAAATCTAGTAGTGAAGCCACCGAATAGGTAGAATTGCATAGCATGGTAGTATTTGGGTATAATACGGTATATATCATATTTCATAGGTTTCCTGCAAATGGCGGGTAACCTATGAAATTATTTGTTTGTAAAACGAAATCATATTTGTTATAATGGACCTAGAGTAAAAAGTCTTATTTCTGAGGCTTTAATTATAGAAACGTAGGAGGTTTTGCTTGTGAGTAACAAACTTGAGAATAAGGAAAATGTGAAAATATACGATTCAACTGGGATTGGAGAAGTTCAGATTGCTGATGATGTAGTTGCAATTATAGCTGGACTAGCTGCCACTGATGTAAAAGGTGTAGCTGCCTTGGCTGGTAATGTAACCAATGAGATAGTAAGTAAGCTTGGTAAGAAGAACTTAAGCAAAGGTATTAAGATTCAGGTGTATAGCAATACGGTTACAGTTGATATGAGTTTAATCTTAGATTATGGAGTAAGTGTTCCAAAGGTTTCTGCTACTGTGCAGGAAAAAGTTAAAAGTGCTATCGAGAATATGACTGGTCTTATTGTAGATGAAGTAAATATACGAATAGCAAGCGTAACATTAGCAAAGAATAACTAATGAAATAGTACTTGACACTTTCTAATAGTAAATTTATAGTGTATAATATATTACAACCCTTGAATATTTATTATTTAAGGGTTGTTTATTCGTGAAAAAGTTCCTATGGAGGCAAAGAAACAGACATGACAAGAAGTGAATTAAGAGAACATTTATTCCGTATGTTGTTCCGTAAGGAATTTCATAATATGATAGAACTAGACGATCAGGTTAACTTGTATTTTCAGAGTTTAAGAACGCCAATAGATGGTTTAGATAATTTGGATGGCTCAGAGGAAGGTAGTGCTTTCTTAAAAGAGCCTGACGAGAAAGAAGTATATTATTTAAAAGATAAATTTAATAAAATCATCGAGAAATTACCAGAGATTGATGGGATTATTGAACAGGAGTCTGCTGGTTGGAAATTAAATCGTATGGGTAAGATTGATTTGACGATAATGAGACTTGCTACTTATGAAATACGATTTGATGAGGATATCCCAACTGGGGTTGCCATCAATGAGGCAGTTGAACTAGCAAAGAAGTTTGGTGAAACTCAATCTTCTAGCTTTATCAATGGTGTCTTAGCTAAGATTGCGAATATATAAGTAAAGAGGTGAGGACAATGGAAAAGGCGTATTCCGTGTGGCAGATAAATGCCTATATTAAAAACCTTTTTGCAAAAGATTATGCCCTTACCGATATTTATATGAAGGGTGAAGTATCCAACTGTAAGTATCACACCTCTGGACACATCTATTTCACCCTTAAGGATTCTAAAAGTCAGATGGCCTGTGTCATGTTTGCAGGTAACAGAAGTGGCCTAGGATTTCAGATGAAAGAAGGGCAAAGTGTAATCGTTCATGGTGGGATTAGTGTCTACGAACGTGATGGCAAGTACCAAATGTATGCCAGAGAGATAATGCTAGATGGAACAGGGCAGCTCTATGAAAGGTTCGAACAATTAAAAAAACAATTGTTGGCGGAAGGACTTTTTGATGAGTCTCACAAAAAACCAATCCCTTTTTTCTCAAAACGTATTGGAATAGTTACGGCTAGTACTGGTGCAGCGATTCAAGATATTATTAATATAAGTTCGAGAAGAAATCCCTATGCTACGTTGATTTTATATCCAGCCATTGTTCAGGGGGAAGGGGCACCTGCTTCTATTATAAATGGAATTAAGACTCTAGATGAGCTAGGGGTAGATGTAATCATCGTTGGTCGTGGCGGTGGCTCCATAGAGGATCTTTGGGGTTTTAATGATGAATTGGTTGCAAGAGCAATCTACCAATGTCAGACTCCAATTATTTCAGCAGTTGGCCATGAAACTGATACGACGATTGCAGATTATGTATCTGACTTACGTGCACCAACTCCTTCTGCGGCAGCAGAACTTGCAGTTTGTAATATTACAGAAGTGTTTACAAAACTGAAGGAATATCAACAGCTGTTAACTAGAAGCTTAATGAGAACAGTGACTTTATATCGTAACCAATTGGAACGATATAAGCTAAAGCTTGAATTTAATAACCCAGGCAATCAAATTCTACAAAAACGACAATATCTTATAGATTTAGAAGATAAACTACAGAATAATATGAACAATAGGATTAAGGATTGTCGACATAAGCTTGCGATTTATATGGAGAAGATGAATGGTCTCTCTCCAATCTATAAACTCAATAAAGGATTTGCTTACGTTACTGACTCAAAGGGCCATGCCCTAGTTAAGGCAGATCAAGTAAATCCCAATGATGTTGTAACAATTAAAGTCATGGATGGGGATATTACTGCACAGGTAACTACAGTTGAAAATAGGAGGAGAAGCTAATGGCTGATAAAAATCCTACATTAGAAGAATCATTTAAGAAATTAGAAGAAATTGTGAATAAGATGGAGCAAGACGACATTAGTCTAGAAGATTCATTTGCTTTATACAATGATGGTATGAAAGTGTTAAAGAATTGTAATGACGCAATCGATACCGTAGAGAAAAAATTGATTATTCTGAATGCAGAATCAAATAACAAGGAAGAACAGTAATAGTTCTTGAAATGGGGATCTTATGGAATTTACAGATCAATTATTAAAGAGAAAAGAGTATATAGATTCGATTATTAAGCAGTCCATGCCAGCAGAAGAAGGCTACCAAAAGCTGATTATGGAAGCTATGAGCTACAGTCTTATGGCAGGAGGAAAACGTATTCGTCCAATGCTTATGTTAGAAACATATCATTTGTTTGGTGGAAAAGATGATGAGCTCCTAGCCCCCTTTATGGCGGCCATGGAGATGATTCATACGTATTCACTTGTACATGATGACTTACCGGCTATGGATAATGATGAGTATAGAAGAGGCAGAAAGACCACCCATATTGTATATGGTCATGCTATGGGTATTCTAGCAGGGGATGCCTTACTTAATTATGCTTTTGAGACAATGGCAGATGGACTTACTAAGCTTACCAATGAAGACTTGGTAAGAGGGGTAAAAGCTCTTCAGGTAATAGCAAATAAAGCTGGAATTTATGGAATGATTGGTGGTCAGGTAGTAGATGTATTAGCAACAGATCAGTCCATTGAGAAAGATAGATTGGATTTTATTTACGAGTTAAAAACAGGTGCATTAATTGAAGCATCTATTTTAGCTGGTGCAATACTTGCTGGGGCATCCAATGAAATACAACAGGATATGGGACAAGTGGCATCACTTATTGGGATGGCTTTTCAGATTCAGGATGATGTGCTAGATGTGACTAGTACGGTTGAGGAATTAGGAAAACCAATTCACAGTGATGAAAAGAACAATAAAACCACTTATGTAACCTTACTAGGTGTAGAAGGTGCAAGTCAAAAAGTAGAAAACTATACGTTAAAAGGTCTTGCAATATTAAAGAAATATGCTACTGAGTCCTCGTTTCTATATCAGTTATTGAAAGCATTAGTGAATAGAAACAAGTAGTTTGGAATGTAATATAGAAAGAGAAGGTGGCATCTTGCCAAAAATATTAGATCAAATTAACCAGGCAAATGATATTAAAAAAATTAAGCCTGAAGATTATAAAGAGTTAGCCAAAGAAATCCGTAGATTCTTAGTTCAGAATATTAGTAAAACCGGTGGTCATCTTGCCTCCAACCTTGGAGTTGTGGAACTTACCATGGCACTTCATTTATCTATGGATTTTCCCAAGGACCACATTGTTTGGGATGTAGGACACCAGGCTTATATTCACAAGCTTCTTACGGGCAGAAAAGATAATTTTGCTACATTACGTAAGTATGAGGGAATGAGTGGATTTCCAAAAACCAGTGAAAGTGACTGTGACTGTTTTGATACGGGACATAGTTCTACCTCTATCTCAGCAGCTCTTGGTTTAGCAAAGGCAAGAGATCTTAAAAAAGAAGATAGTACTGTAGTGGCTGTCATTGGAGATGGAGCGCTAACCGGTGGTATGGCTTTTGAAGCCTTAAATAATGCAGCTAGATTAAAATCCAATATGATTATTATATTAAATGATAATAATATGTCTATATCAGAGAATGTTGGTGGTATGTCTAGCTATCTTGGAAAGATAAGAACAAATCAAGCTTATATTGGAATGAAGGATGAGATAGAGTCTGCCTTAAGGAGTATTCCTAAGTTAGGAGATGCTATCGTAGATAAAGTTAGACGTTCTAAGGATTCCATTAAACGTCTCTTTATTCCTGGTATGCTATTTGAAGATATGGGTATCACATATTTAGGTCCTGTAGATGGGCATAATATTGGAAGTTTAATACAAGCGATTAATAACGCGAAAAAGTTAAAGGAAGCCGTTATTATCCATGTAATCACAAAAAAGGGCAAAGGATATTCTTTAGCTGAGAATAATCCTGCCAAATTTCATGGAGTGGAACCTTTTGACATAAGGACTGGCCAGGTCTTATATCCTTCCACCAATGAAACCTATACTAGTGTATTTTCTAATACACTTTGTGAGCTTGCAGATGATAATGATAAATTAGTAGCTATCACAGCCGCAATGCCAAACGGTACTGGACTTACCGAGTTTAGTAAGCAGTATCCAGCACGGTTTTTTGATGTAGGAATAGCAGAGGAGCATGCAGTGACCTTTTCAGCGGGACTAGCTGCTGGAGGAATGAAGCCTTTTGTGGCGATCTATTCTACCTTCCTTCAACGAGCATATGACCAGTTAATCCATGATGTCTGTCTGGGAAATTATCCTGTGGTTCTGGCCATAGATCGAGCTGGCTTAGTTGGAAATGATGGAGAGACTCATCAGGGAATCTTTGATCTTTCTTACCTGCAGTCTATTCCGAATATGACGGTCATAGCTCCAAAGAATAAAAGAGAATTTCAAGATATGCTAGCTTTTTGTAATGAATATCAGGCGCCGATTGCGATACGTTATCCAAGAGGAAAGGTAAGCTTGTGCTTCGATAATAAATCCAGTCGTATTATTTATGGTAAAGCAGAGGTTTTAACCCAGGAGAAGAATATCCTGATTCTAGCCGTAGGAAGTATGGTGGAGTTGGCAGAGAAGATATATGGTGAGTTACATGGTGCAGGGAAAGAGGCAACTGTTATAAATGTACGATTTATTAAACCATTTGATTTTAAACTATTAGAGTCCATGATTCCTACCCACAGCGTGGTAGTCACCCTAGAGGAAAATGTATACTCTGGAAGTTTTACTCAAACTGTGGCTGCTTATCTATTAGAGAAACAGTATGAACACATTACTTTTATCCCAAATACTATTCCAGATACTTTTATAGAGCATGGAGATGTGGCTCAGTTGAAGAGAATGTTAGGGTTAACAAAGGAAGCAATACTAGATAAGATAAACGATAGTTACAATATATAACGACGAGGATGATAAAATGAAACAGAGGTTAGATGTTCTGTTGGTGGAAAGAGGCCTAGCGGAGTCAAGAGAAAAAGCAAAGGCAATAATTATGTCTGGCAATGTATTTGTAGATGGAGTAAGAGAAGACAAAGCGGGAAGTTCCTTTGACGAAAAAGTGGATATTGTAGTGAAGGGGCATACTCTTCCTTATGTAAGTCGTGGTGGACTTAAATTGGAAAAGGCAATAAAGGAATTTGAGCTTAGTGTTAAGGATAAGGTCTGTATGGATGTAGGGTCTAGCACTGGAGGATTTACGGATTGTATGCTACAAAATGGTGCTAAGAAGGTGTATGCAATTGATGTTGGAACAAACCAGCTTGCTTGGAAATTGCGCCAAGATGAAAGAGTGGTATCTATGGAGAAGACCAATATCCGATATGTATTACCAGAGCATTTAGAAGACATCATTGAATTTGCATCCATAGATGTAGCCTTTATTTCTTTGACTAAGGTATTGGAGCCTGTTAAGGGAGTCTTATCCTCTGATGGAGAAGTGGTATGTTTAATTAAGCCACAGTTTGAAGCTGGCAGAGAGCAGGTTGGTAAGAAAGGTGTCGTAAGGGACAAAAAAGTTCACATACAGGTAGTTGAGAGCATTATAAACTATGTTTCTACCTTAGACTTCACCGTGTTAAGACTAGCATATTCTCCGATTAAAGGACCAGAAGGCAATATAGAATATTTACTTCACATTAAAAA
>JAEZQN010000340.1 GCA_023441145.1 Bacillota bacterium | reverse complement strand
ATCCTATTGAGGAGAACCATTACACCTCTGGGATTATTGTGCATATAGACGATAATAAGATATTGGTTATGACCAATGGTGATGTATTAGATGGTGCTAGCCACATCACGGTAAAGGTTAGTGATGGTAGTACTTATAAGGGTGAGCTATATGGGATAAATCGCCAAATAGGTGTTGCTTTAGTGAAGTTGGATGTAATTCAGAATGAATCTAAAATTCAAGAGACTATTGTAGCGGCTGAGATGGGTGATTCATCAATTTCTAAGGCAGGGGACGCTGTAATTGCCATGGGTAGTCCTAATGGGTATATGAATTCTTTGGACTACGGAGTAATCGCTAATGAACCGTACGATGCCTATATTACAGATGGCAAGGTACAGTTAATTAACACTACCATGTCTAGTTATTCCAATGGTTACGGATTTATATTAGATCGCAGAGGTAAGATATTAGGTGTCATTACTCACAAGGACGCATTTATATCTGATATGAATGCTAATCTCAATACTTGCTTAAGTATATCCTCTATACGACCTATAATTGAGAGGATGATAAAACAGAAGGCCAATCTATATTTGGGATTAGTAGCTTGTGATATTAGTAGAGAAGAAGCATTAAAATTAAATGTATCTCAGGGAGTATATGTTACAAAGGTAGAAGAGAGGTCTCCAGCATTTCAGGCAGGAATCAAAAAAGGGGATGTCATATTAGAGTTAGATGGCGTTCAGATTACTTCTATGAGCCAATACTATACTAAGTTAAATGAACTTGGTAAGGATAGTAAGGCAACAATAAAGCTTATGAGAAAACAGGATGAGGAGTGGACAACCATGGATATAGGCGTGGTGGTTTCTAAGTCCAATAATTAGTATATAAAGCAAGAGAGAAGAGGCTGTTGACGCCAGATTAGTGATTTAATCTTCCGTCAACAGCCTCTTCTATTAAGGTATCAAAGATAGTATTCAGCTTTTTATAATCTTCTTCGGATACAGTATATACCTCTTGATCCATTAACTTGATGATAAAGGTACCTTCGGAGTTATTCACTCTAGTAATACGCTCTACACACTCCTTTTTTGCATTGTAAAAGGCAATAGTGTCCTTCTGAAGTTTTGTGGAGGAAGGGCTAATCTTATCCCATTCTTCCTTAGTTTTATAAAACTTCAGGGTAAGTTTGTTAAAGGAAGAAGTGATACTGGTAATTTTGTTGATATCAGTAGTGCTATCAATAGAATCTCCATTTGCAAACATAGTGGGATATCCGGATATTGCAATTGAAGCAATTGAGTTAGGCTCCATCTCTATCTGGATTTTTTTTTGGCCACTACAACTGGTCAAAAGGCTTAATCCAAGAAGAAAGACAATAAGTACTTTTTTCATCAGTTTTACCTCATATGTTAAGTTCATATATTACTTTTATTATACCTATTATTAGAAATCATATCAAGGGTAATTCCGATAAATTCCCCCTTTCTTATTATGAACACCTATATTATAATGAGTTTAGCAGATTGGAGTTTTATGACTCTGTAGAATAGAAAGGTTAGGTATACAGATGGTATATATAAAAGATTTGCATGAAGGAGATCAGGTGCAAGGAGTCTACCTTTGTAAATCGAAAAAAACATGTCAAAAGGCTACTGGTAAAAGCTATTATGCGCTTTCCCTACAAGATAAGACAGGAAGCTTAGATGCTAGGGTATGGAATTTGACTAATGGAATTAGTAATTTTAATGATTTGGATTATATCTTTATAAAAGGTAAAGTTGTTTTCTTTCAAAACGCCCTTCAACTTCATATTGATCAATTAAGAATTGCCCAAGAAGGAGAATATATTCCGGATGATTATATTCCATTTTCTGAACAGGGTATTGATGTTATGTATGATGAGCTTACTGGCTTTATAAACTCTATGGAAGATGGTCCTTTAAAAGGCTTGGTTAAATCCTTCTTTATTGATGACAATGAATTTAAGAAGAATTTTTGCGCACATTCAGCGGCTAAAAGCGTTCATCATGGCTTCCAAGGTGGACTTTTAGAGCATACTCTTGGGGTAGTGCGAATCTGCCATTTTATGTCCCAAAACTATCCGATTATAAATAGAGATCTACTTCTCACGGCAGCAATGTTTCATGATGTAGGAAAACTGAAAGAGATATCTCCATTTCCTGAAAATGATTATACCGATGAGGGACAGCTGCTTGGCCATTTAATTATTGGTGTGGAGATGATAAATGAAAGGATTAAGACGATAGGGAACTTTCCTGCCAAATTAGCATCCCAGTTAAAACACTGTATACTAGCTCATCATGGTTCTTTAGAATATGGTTCCCCTAAGATTCCTGCTACAATGGAGGCACTGGCATTAAGTTTAGCTGACCTTACAGATGCAAGACTAGAGACTATGACAGAGGCGCTTCGCAGTGGGGATGACAAGATGGAGTGGATTGGTTACAATCGTTATTTTGAAACTAATATCCGAAGAACTAATATTAAGGAATAGAGGAAAAGGATAAAGCCTTATGATACAGAAAAATGATGATTTTATTGTTACTATAGAATCTATGGGCTCTGAGGGAGAGGGAATAGGTCGTGTCGATGGTTATCCTCTCTTTATCAAAGACGTAGTAGACGGAGATAAGGTTAAAGTTAAGGTCATAAAAGCTAAGAAGAACTATGGATATGGACGTTTAGTAGAGATATTAGAACCTTCCCCATTCCGTACTACTCCTAGGTGCAAAATCGCTAGACAATGTGGAGGTTGTCAGCTGCAGCACGTTTCTTATGAGAAACAGCTTGCATATAAAGAAGAAAAGGTTAAGAACTGCCTTACACGTATCGGTGGATTTAAAGTGGTTTCTAAAGAGGACATGGATGACTGTATTTCAGGAACTATAGAGCTTGAGCCAATTATAGGCATGGAAGAACCTTATTATTATCGTAATAAAGCTCAATTTCCTGTTGGAATAAATAAAGAAGGACGCGTAGCTACTGGCTTTTATGCTTCTAGAACACACTCAATTATTGAAACTACAGACTGTTTAATACAAGCTAGGGAGAATGAGGAATTATTAACTATCGTTAGAGATTTCCTGCAGGAGTATCATATTAGCGTATATAATGAAGTGTCTCATGAAGGATTGGTTCGCCATATTCTTACTAGAGTTGGGTTTATAACCAAGGAAATTATGGTTTGTCTTGTGATTAATGGGAATAACCTGCCTCACAAAGAGATACTCATAGATCGACTTACCAAAGTACCAAATATGACTAGCATTTGCTTAAATATTAACAAAGAGAAAACAAATGTTATTTTGGGGGATCAAGTAGAAACGCTTTTTGGACAACCTTATATTACAGACTATATTGGAGAAGTGAAGTTTTATATTTCTCCACTTAGCTTTTTCCAGGTGAATCCTATACAGACACTTAAGCTTTATAAACAAGCCTTAGACTATGCTGACTTACAGGGCAGAGAAGTTGTTTGGGATTTATACTGTGGTATAGGTACCATTTCTCTATTCCTTGCTAGGAAAGCAAAACAGGTATATGGAGTAGAAATTGTTCCTCAGGCAATTGAGGATGCTAAGAAAAATGCCGAGTTAAATGGAACCACTAATGCCGAGTTTTATGTTGGAGCAGCCGAGGAAGTTCTTCCTAAGATGTATAGGGAGAGGGATATAATTGCAGATGTTATTGTGGTAGATCCGCCTAGGAAGGGTTGCGCAGAAAGTTTATTAGACACAATTATCAAAATGGCTCCAAGGAAGGTGGTTTATGTATCCTGTGATCCTGCCACTCTTGCCAGAGACTTAAAGTATCTCGCTTTACATGGTTATGAGGTTAAGAAAGCAAGACCAGTTGATATGTTTGGCCATGCTTCCCATATAGAGACTGTTTGTCTTTTGACAAAAAGTTCTTAATATGCTATAAATAATTAACTGAAAGAACTATAAACACCACATAAACATTCTAGAGAAGGGTGTCTTATGTGGTGTTTTTGCTTGTATTTGATTCCATTGTACTAGAAAGTATAGACTTGACTTAAAGATGCGTGTATTATAACATGAAAATTAGAAGATATGATACTATTTTGTGAACTGAAACAGGATATCTAGTATAGAAATGAAAGAAGGAAATTTATGATTGAAGAAATAAATGGAATTCGGGAAGTGGTTAATTATAAAGATAATTTGAAGTTAAAGATTTATTTGAATCAAGAAAGAGAGGATTATCCTCTACACTGGCATACAGCCACAGAAGTTATCATGCCACTAGAAAATAGCTATACAGCATTTATTAATGAGACAGAGTACATATTAAGTCCATATGATATACTGGTGATACCACCAGGAGAGATACATAGTATAAAAGCACCAGACGGCGGAAGTAGGGTAATCATTCAATTTGATAGTACCT
>JAEZQN010000246.1 GCA_023441145.1 Bacillota bacterium | reverse complement strand
ATACTAGGCTATAAATAAAAGTACTCCAACCTAAAGCCTTAGAGGAAGACAGACTAGGAGAAAGTAGCCCCAAAATCATATTATACTGTGGATCCAGTAGAGGAAACAGGCGATTACTAACTAGTAGAGGGGAAGAGCTAGTGATGATTTCTGTAAATACAAGTATAAAAATTCTAGGTAGGAAAATAATAATTCCTGCTACAATCACATTGGTAAACACTGTTCCAGTAATACTACAAGCAACACCAATGGACGTTATTACTAAAAGGCATGCTACGTATATAAATAGAGCAAACCGAAGCAGTGAAGGAATATCCAATATAAAATATTGATTAAAGATAGTATACATTATAATGGAAAGAATCGTAGGTATCCAAAGGATTAGGGTGGTCCAAGTAGTAATTGCAGCGATGTTACAAGTAAACAAACAGGTTCTTGTATGTGGAAGGGAGTGGTAAAAGTCGCTGGAATTACGCTGGGTTAAATAATGAAAGCAAACTATAGCAAGTAATGGTACAAGTAAAGTAAAGGTAAAGTAAAGATAGAAATGAGAGCCAAGTAGTCCTACAGCAGCCTTTTCAAGATTGTAGCCATTCTGTCTATCATTCGCCATGGATAATGCATTACCAATAGGGAGTAGTATGGAAAATAAGCTCAATAAACCAAGCCCAATAAATCCAATTAATTTTAGTTGTTTTAGTTGGTCTTTATATAAATTTATATGAAAGATATGTTTCTTCATTATTTATAGTCCTCCAATATATCATCAAATTTATATCCTAAGGCTTCCATCTCGTAAGTAAATACCTCTTCTAATGTAAGTGGAAGCATCTCCACTAATAGAGGGTTCATCATATGTAGTCTCTTCATGGTGTCCTCATGATCCCCTTTTATTATCATGTTGGTAACAGAGCCGGATTTCTTATAATAGCGAATATCCATGTCACCAAAAATTGATCTAGTGTAATCCTCTTCAAAGGCAATCTGAATCTTAAACTGAGATGTCTTCAAATTAGAAATATCACTTTGTAATACCAATCCACCCTTATGAAGAAGGGCAAGCTGGTCACAAAGGTCTTCTAATTCACGAAGAGAGTGGGAAGTAATAATGGCGGTGGCTTTTCGTTCTAAAACATCCTGGCAAATAAGACTCTTTACGAGGTTACGCATAACAGGATCCAAACCATCAAAGGTTTCATCAAAAAACATGTAATCTGGTCGACAAGACAAAGCCAGAATAATAGCAGCCTGTCGTTTCATACCCTTTGAAAAAGTTCCAAGAGAAACCTTAGGATTCAGCTGAAAAGCATTGGTAAGGTATATATATCGCTCAGAATCAAAATTATCATAGACACTTTTATAAAGATCTGCCATGCGATTCATGTTAGCCCCTTGTAGAAAATATAATTCGTCTGGAACATAAGCCATGCGTTCTTTTGCGATAGGATTTTCATACACCTTTTGATCATCTATAAGGATACTTCCCTCATCTGCCTTATAAACTCCTGTAATTAATCTTAAAAAAGTAGATTTACCAGCCCCATTAGAGCCTACCATTCCGTAAATACAGCCCTTAGGAATCGTACAACTAATATTGTTTAGAGCTGTAAAATCATCAAATCGTTTGGTCAGATTCTCAGTTTGAATCATGATGAATAACCTCCTTATTATATATTTCATCAATACATTTTATTATTTGATCTTTGGTTACTCCCGCCAGAGAAAGGTCCTTTATTAAAATTATAAGGTCTTCCAATTGGTCTCTTTTGTATTGGCTTAATATATCTTTGGCTTCTGGTGTGACAAAACATCCTCTTCCTGGGACAGAATAGATAATCCCTTTGCGGTCTAATTCAGTGTAGGCCTTCTGTATGGTATTGGGATTGATAGATAAAGTCGAGGAGAGACTTCTTACAGAGGGAAGTTGAGAGTCAGCTGTAAGGATTCCTCTTAGCACAAACTTCTCTAACTGTTCTATAATCTGTTCATATACGGGTTTTCTTGACATAGTATCAATTTGGAACATCTCCTACCTCCTGTTCTTAGTGTACTAAGCATCATAGTACACTTAATATAACATGAGAACCAATAAATGTAAAGGGGAGAATTAATAAATTTTTCCAGAGTATAAATACCTTTTGTTACTAGATGAAAAGTACGAAAACACTTGAAGTGCGTTGACATTTGAAAAATTATATACTATTATAATGTCAATATAGTTAAAAACCATGAAAGAGACAGTACGAATCTATGTGAAAACCCCAGTGAATCAGGGATAGTGAGAACCTGATGTGAGTAAGAGATTTGGAACATCACTCTTGGGCAGGTAGCTGCCAGTTGCAGACAGAACGGATAAGAGATTATCTTAGTAAGCTAAGCCGGAATTCCACCGTTATCAGGAAAACGTATAAAGTCTAAGACTCGTATGTAAATAGGTGGTTAAGATGACAGTAGCTCATCCCTGTTTAGGGATGAGCTTTTTTAGTTGGCTTTTTCCGTGCTACACTAGCTTGCAAGCGAGGGAGGGCTTCGATATGCCCTTTGGCATTGCACCGGGTGTACCCATGGCTTCCTATTTATTAGGCTAACATTTCGCCAAGCCATAAGCGGACAACCGTGTTCAGCAAAGGCTTCCACGGTTGCCATTGTCTCAGCTCCATAGCCTAAAGGCATAGTCAGCCACGTGCACACGCGTATGCAATGTTCAAAGGGCAATGAAGCAACTTCATCGCTTGCAACCTAATGGCACGAAAAAAGGCTTCCTAAAAAACAGGAAGCAAAGGACAAGGGCAAGGGAGAAAGGCAAAAGCAAAAGAGTTTGCCTACGGAAGATATGTTAATTAGGCTAACATTACGCTGAACCAAGACGTCCAATCGTGTTCAGTAGAGGCTTCCACGATTGTCCTGGTGTCAGCTCCATAGCCTAAGGTTAGGAACCTGTTGCTGATGTGTATGCTTTTGTGAGTTGACATAGTAGGTTAAGTGGGTTTTTGACACAAAGGCAAAAGGTAAAAGAGTTTGTTAACAGGAGCAAGAGGTAAAAGAGTTTGCCTACGGAAGATATGTTAATTAGGCTAACATTACGCTGAACCAAACGTCCAATCGTGTTCAGCAAAGGCTTCCACGATTGTCCTGGTGTCAGCTCCATAGCCTAAAAGCTAGGGAAAGACAAAAAGAGCAAGGTCAATAATTAATAATAATTCATCTTAATCGTAAAAGAAAAGAAATACTTAAATATTCATGGTTATACTGTAAATATAAGGAGGTAGTAACATGTATGAAAAAGTATCCACGAATCTGAATTTTGTGGACAGAGAGAAAAATGTAGAACAGTTTTGGAAAGACAATAACATTTTTGAAAAGAGTATGGAGTCTAGAAAACAGAGTGAGACTTATACCTTCTATGATGGACCACCAACTGCCAATGGTAAGCCTCACATCGGTCATGTATTGACTCGTGTTATAAAGGATATGATTCCTCGTTACCGTACAATGAAGGGCTATATGGTTCCTCGTAAAGCTGGATGGGATACTCACGGTCTTCCAGTAGAGCTTGAAGTAGAGAAGTTACTTGGCTTAGATGGAAAAGAGCAGATTGAGGAATATGGCTTAGAGCCATTTATCGGGAAATGTAAAGAAAGTGTTTGGAAATACAAAGGCATGTGGGAGGATTTCTCTGGCACCGTTGGTTTCTGGGCAGATATGGAGAACCCATATGTTACTTATCACAATGATTTTATTGAATCTGAGTGGTGGGCATTAAAGCAGATTTGGGAGAAGAAGTTACTTTATAAGGGATACAAGATTGTGCCTTACTGTCCTCGTTGTGGAACTCCTCTTTCCTCTCATGAAGTAGCGCAAGGCTATAAGGATGTAAAAGAAAAGTCTGCCATTGCCAAATTTAAGGTAAAGAACGCAGAAAATGAGTACATTCTTGCATGGACCACAACTCCTTGGACCCTTCCATCTAACGTGGCTCTTTGTGTTAACCCAGAAGAAACCTACGTGAAAGTAAAGGTTCTTGTAAACGACAAAAATGATGTCGTAAAAGAGGGAGAAGAAGAAACTGCAGTAGGAACTGAATACTACATCTTAGCAGAAGCACTTCTTTCTGTAATCGAAGGAAAATACGAGATCGTTGAAAAATATGTAGGTAAAGATTTAGAGTATAAAGAATACCTTCCATTGTTTGATTATGCCTTTAATAAGGCCGATGGTACCATAGGTGATCCTGGCGATCGTAGCATCGTTTATGGCAAGAAAGCCTTCTATGTAACCTGCGATACTTACGTAACCTTAAGCGATGGTACTGGTGTTGTTCACATTGCCCCAGCTTTCGGTGAGGACGATGCTAAGGTTGGCCGTCGTTATGACCTTCCATTTGTACAGCTTGTGGATGAAAAAGGTGAAATGAAGCCAGAAGTAACTGATTTTGCAGGTCTTTTCTGTAAAAAGGCAGATGAAGGCGTATTAAAACTATTAGGCCAGAATAATCTGTTATTTAAGGTGTTAAAATTCGAGCATAGCTACCCATTCTGCTGGAGATGCGATACTCCACTGATTTACTATGCAAGAGAATCCTGGTTCATTAAGATGACTGCAGTAAAGGATGACTTAATTCGTAACAATAACACCATCAACTGGATTCCAGAGAGCATCGGTAAAGGTCGTTTTGGTGACTGGTTAGAGAACGTACAGGATTGGGGCGTAAGCCGTAACCGTTATTGGGGAACTCCACTGAATATCTGGGAATGTGAATGTGGACATCAGCACTCCATCGGAAGTATCGAAGAATTAAAGGAAATGAGTGATAACTGTCCAGATGACATCGAGCTTCACCGCCCATTTATCGATGCGGTGACCATTAAGTGTTCCTGCTGTGGGAAAGAGATGAAACGTGTTCCGGAAGTTATCGACTGCTGGTTCGACTCTGGTGCAATGCCATTTGCACAACATCACTATCCATTTGAAAATAAAGAATTGTTTGAAGAGCAATTCCCTGCTGACTTTATTTCCGAAGCGGTAGACCAGACAAGAGGTTGGTTCTATTCCCTTCTTGCTATCTCTACCCTTATTTTCAACAAGGCACCATATAAAAATGTTATCGTATTAGGTCACGTACAAGATGAAAATGGTCAGAAAATGTCCAAATCCAAGGGTAATGCGGTAGATCCATTTGATGCCTTAAAGGAACATGGGGCAGATGCCATCCGTTGGTATTTCTACATTAACTCCGCTCCTTGGCTTCCTAACCGCTTCCATAAGGATGCTGTTACGGAAGGACAACGTAAGTTCATGGGTACTCTTTGGAACACCTATGCCTTCTTTGTACTGTATGCCAACATCGATGAATTTGATGCGACAAAATACAAATTAGAATATGATAAATTACCAGTAATGGACAAATGGTTATTATCCAAGTTAAATACTGTAGTGAAAGCTGTAGATGAAAACCTTGCAAATTACAAGATTCCTGAAACTGCAAGAGCATTGCAGGAATTCGTGGATGAAATGAGTAACTGGTACGTAAGACGTTGCCGTGAACGCTTCTGGGCAAAAGGAATGGAGCAGGATAAGATCAATGCTTACATGACACTTTACACTGCGTTAGTAACCATTTCTAAGGCAGCAGCGCCTATGATTCCATTTATGACAGAGGATATCTATCAGAATCTTGTAAGAAGCATCGACAAAAATGCTCCAGAAAGTATTCATTTATGTGATTTCCCTGAAGTAAATAACCAATGGATTGAAACCAAGCTAGAAGCAGATATGGAAGAAGTGTTAGACATCGTTGTTCTTGGCCGTGCTTGTCGTAATGCAGCCAACATCAAGAACCGTCAGCCAATCGGCAGAATGTATGTAAGAGCAGAATCTGGCGAATTATCTGATTTCTACAAGGACATCATTGCAGACGAGTTAAATGTCAAAGAAGTGCTATTTACAGGCGACGTAAGAGACTTCACTTCCTACAGCTTCAAGCCACAGCTTAGAACCTTAGGTAAGAGATTTGGTAAGCAGTTAAATGCCTTAAAAGAAGTACTTGCTACGTTAGAAGGCAACCAGGCAATGGACGAAATCAATGCCACTGGCAAATTAACCATTACCCTAGATGGCCAGGAAGAGATCTTAGAGAAA
>JAEZQN010000155.1 GCA_023441145.1 Bacillota bacterium | reverse complement strand
TATCCAGAGTATTATATTCCTTGTTTTGGACATTAAAAGGAAAATATTCAAAGCTGACATTTGCAGAAATAGTACCGCTGTATTCATATTTACCAAGCAATAAATTAAGAAAAGTTGTCTTTCCTCTACCATTTCTCCCTGTAAATCCCAATTTCCAATCGGTATCTATTTGGAAACTTACGTTCTCAAATACGTTATCGTAGCTACCATCATAGCTAAAGGTCAGGTTTTTAACGCTGATTAAAGACATAGATTTATCCTCCTGTATAAAACAAATGAGCTGCAAGAAAGTTAATTCTTGCAGCTCATAAATACAGCAAAGCCAGACCCATATCGGGTATGACGAGGTTACATTATTTGAGCGAAAAGAATTAATAACTTTCTTGCATAAGCATAATTAAAACAAGCGGTATTTCTCCGCTTCCATAATTTAAATATGCTTTGGAAATTAGCAAGAAAGATTAATCATCTTTTCAACTCCAATCACTGTAATTGTAAAATACTATATCATAATGCTTTTCAAAACTCAACAACCAGGGAGTGTTCGCTAGCGCAGAGACTGCCAGTCGACCCGGCAAGAATAATGAAAGGTTGTCGGAAGATGGGAGGAATTAGAAAAAACAGTCCCTGCGGCCCTTTTATTCAAGTGATCGTTCAAAACCTACCACGCATTGTAATGTACTTTAGATGCATCATAACGATTTGCTGGTTCCTTTGTTTCTGCAGGATAGCCTATAGGAATCAATGCCAATGGTATGACGTGATCCGGCAGGCCTAGTAAATTACGTACTGCATTTACTCTTTCCTCTCTGGGATATAAGCCTACCCAAACTGCACCTAATCCTAGGTGATTAGCGGCTATCAGGATATTCTCGATAGCAGCCGAACAATCCTGAACCCAAAACCCCTTAGATTTTTCTAATTGTGTATCACCACATACAACAATAACAAGTGGTGCATTTGCAGTCATTTGTGCATAGGGAGAGCAATTCGGTAGTTTCCTGAGTATCTCAGGTTTATTAATGACTATAAATTGCCAAGGTTGTTGGTTCTGTGCAGACGGAGCGCTCATTGCAGCAACCAACAGATCCTTGACGATGGACTCAGGGATCTGCTCCCCAGTATATTTCCTAATACTTCTCCGGGTAAGAATAGCATCCATTTTTTCTACCTCCCGAAAATATTCTACTTAGAGCCGCCAAACATCTTACTTATCATCAGGAACTCTAACATATTCAGCTCCGTTCCATTCATAAATCTCCGATACATTCACTTCCCGGGTTAAGTAATACCATGTGGGAACTTCATTATCAGAAATGAGTTGAAAAATCTGTGCTGCAATCTGTTGCCCTTTATCAAAATGAAGGTCGGGATCGTTATCGGAAACATCAACTGTATAACGATACTTGGTGGTTTGGTCTGATGGGATTTTAGGCAAGTCGCTTAACCATATAACAGGATCATTTATAATACTTAGTTCCTTGGGAAGATAGCTGTATTCTTCCGTCTTAGGAATGAGTTTATTTATTTTTGCATTGGTAAAATGAAATAACTTCACAACGAAACACCTCTTATATTTTTACTCTAGATTATAGCAAAAAAAATTAACATTAGTAAAATAACTAATTTCTAGAGTTGTTTTCCAGGTAATCCAAAAGTTGTTTAACGGCAGGCGGGCTTGTCCAATTCCTTCTTGACGATTTTGGGAGGGAAGGGGTTAGGCTTGGCTCATTGACTTAGTAAAAAGTATTTGAATTTAAAGGATCTCTCTTCTGATTGATTTGATGTTATTTAGTCGCTTAAACTAAGTGGCCTCTTACTTTTGCGCATTTATTGACAGAACTTACAAAAAGGACTAAAATGAAGTATAGAATTTAAATTCTATACTTCATTTTAGTCCTTAGGGAGGATTAATTTTATGCCCTACAAAACACCCAAGCATATTCAGGAAATAAAGGATGCCAAATACAAACACATTATTAATGTCGCACTACGATTATTTTCAGAAAAAGGATATCACAGTACATCTATACAAAATATTTGCAGCGAGGCAGGCATTTCAGTTGGCTCCATATATTTCTATTTTCCTAATAAGAAAAGTATATTTGATTCGGTCTACAACAGCATACAGAGTAAGTATTTGAGGCCTCTTAAGGTAGTGTTGGGAGAAGAAACGCATATAAAAGAAATAATTAGTGAGTATATCAAAGGGCAAGTCCATGCTTTAGTATCATCAAATATTTACGAAGTTAACTTTTTTCTCACAAATCGTGCTCAATTAAGAGAGAATCGAAATGACCATTTAAAAGAGATGATAATCTACTTTAAAGAATATTTTGATGAAGCGGTGAAAACTGGACAGATGAAGCCTCAGAATACCGAATTAGCAGCATCAACTTTCATTTACTCAGTCTCTTATGCAATTGGCCACATATTTGTTTATAAACTTAATTATCAGGAAGAAGAGTTAATAAACTTTTTAATTAACTATAATGTTCAGGGGTTAGGTTTAGATCATTGAGGGTTAAGAGAGGGGGAGAGGACGGCGTGAGTGAATTTATAAGAAGCTTTAATGAAGTGAGTTCTAAAGATGTCTCTGTAGTCGGTGGAAAAGGAGCAAATCTAGGGGAAATGGTTCGTGC
>JAEZQN010000153.1 GCA_023441145.1 Bacillota bacterium | reverse complement strand
GATTAAATGCAACCTTGTCATCATCTCCAGTAATAACAGCAGGTTCAACATCCTTGATTGCTTCTTCTACAGCCTTCATAATCTCTGTTGCCATTTTAAGAATCTTCTTAACATCTTCTTCATTGTAAGATACAGAAGAACTTGAAACTGCTACTCCAGTCATCTCTGCTAAAGTTGCAGGATCAATTTTAACATATTCATCGTCTGGAAGCATTGTTAACACTGACGCATAAGCACTTAAACCTAATTTGTCAATAAGACCTGTAGCAGCCTCTTTTAACTCCTTTAGGTTTATGTATACCACTTGATCATTTACAATCATAGTTGTAAGCTTGGTAAAATCACTAGAATCCAGCTTGTAAGATACTTCCAGCTTAGCAACCTTTTCATTCTCTTTATCTGTCTGTGCTGCTAACTTAAGACTCAATTTTGTAAAATCTAGATTTGCTTTCTTTAATAAATCCGTATCAAGATCGATTGTGCACTCTAGATAACTAGCATCCATCTCGGACATTTTCTCAATTTGTGCAGATAGGGAAGCTTCCCCTGATTTAGAATCCTTGCTTCCACATGAAGCCAATCCCAGTACCATAGTAAGTACGAGTAGAATTGTTAATAACTTTCTCTTCATAAACACCCTCCTAATTACTTTTGAAACTATAACAGTATCAAATAATGGTTTATACCATATTTAGTACTATAATTGAATAGAATTCATTTGTCAACTACATCCATTTGTCTTTAATCTTACGTTAATCTTACATTACCCAATACAAAACTAAAAAATCCTATGTACTAAAAAAGTCTAAAACCAAATAGTTTTAGACTTCAATCGGGGTGACAGGATTCGAACCTGCGACCTCTTGATCCCAAATCAAGCGCTCTAGCCAAGCTGAGCCACACCCCGCTACATTATTCATTATGTAGTATATTCTACTCAAAAAGGTAGACACCTTATTATAAGTAGAAATGCGGATGACAGGAATCGAACCTGCACGGTATCCCACTAGATCCTAAGTCTAGCGCGTCTGCCAGTTCCGCCACATCCGCATATACTATAATTACTTAGTTAATAAGTAATTAATGAGACATCGGGGATTCGAACCCCGGACAACTTGATTAAAAGTCAAGTGCTCTACCAACTGAGCTAATATCCCTTATATTAAATACTATATTACGTCGAATTTCATCGACAAGCTGGGCTAGCTGGATTCGAACCAGCGACTGCAGGAGTCAAAGTCCTGTGCCTTACCGCTTGGCGATAGCCCAATGTATATCTTACAAGTAGTAAGCATAGGGTGGATAAAGGGATTCGAACCCTTGGCCTCCAGAGCCACAATCTGGCGCGCTAACCAACTGCGCTATACCCACCATATCATCTTTAGATGATAAATGTGCTCGAAGGGATTCGAACCCCCGACCCACGGCTTAGAAGGCCGTTGCTCTATCCAGCTGAGCTACGAACACATATTCAAAATTCTGCAGCGGTTGGTCTGCAAAGCGGGTGATGGGAATCGAACCCACGTATCTAGCTTGGAAGGCTAGTGTTCTACCATTGAACTACACCCGCACAGTCGGGGTGACAGGATTCGAACCTGCGACCTCTTGATCCCAAATCAAGCGCTCTAGCCAAGCTGAGCCACACCCCGTTAAACGGTAAATCGTTTTTGTTTTTTTCGTCTTTTCCGTGACGCAAGAATTATTATATTACAGAATAAAATGATTGTCAATAACTTTTTTAAACTTTTTTGTATTTTTATATTTTGTTTGAACAATACATGTAATTCACACAATTTAACGGACTAGGCTTTCTTTACTAATAGCATTTACATAAGAATCAAAATCATACACACCAAATTAAGGGATGGAAATCCATTCCCTTAATCGACGTAGTTCAATGTAAAATGAACAACCCCAAACCGATCAAACTCCATTATAATATACGTTGGAATTCTTCCTTCCTGCCTAGGTTGACTAATACTCCCCGGATTTATAAGGTAGAGTCCTTCCTTCTGTGTAATCAAAGGCTTATGGGTATGACCAAACATCACTATATTAGCAGCTAAGTCTTTTCCCACCTCTAGTATCCTCTCTTGTCCATAACCTACACCATACCTATGACCATGAGTCATAAAAATACGATACCCACCTATTTCTACAAGTAGTTCCCTCTCCAGACCACAGAAAAAATCATTATTCCCACCTACCATGTAGGTATCACACTCTACCATTGCCTGAATGTCACATTCATGTCCATCAAAATCACCTAAATGAAACAATCCATCTAGGTTACCTACCTTATCTAATACTCTATTTAAATAATATGTGTTGTTGTGCGTATCACTTATTATTAAGTATCGCATGGCACACTCTCACCTTTCTCATACAAGACATGCACTATCATATAAATCTATTGTCCCGATTCCAGTAAATGAGCTTTCATTAAAAGTTTCATCTTCTCTAAAGCCTTCCCTCTATGGCTTATAGCATTTTTAATCTCTGAAGGAAGTTCAGCAGTACTTACCCCATACTCAGGTACAATGAAGATAGGATCGTAACCAAAACCATTTTCTCCCTTAGGCTCATATCCAATCACACCTTCTATGGTACCTCTTGTAGTCTCAATGGTTCCATTTGGATAAGCACAAGCAATCGCACATACGAACCGAGCACTTCGCTCCTCCCCTTTTACATCCTTTAGCTTATCAATAATATATTGATTCTTTATATCATAGGAGGTATCTTCACCCAAAAATCTGGCTGAATAAATCCCTGGCGCTTTATCTAAATAATCCACCTCAAGACCAGAATCATCAGCTAAAACAATTTCTCCAGTTAACTCACAAATAGTTTTGGCTTTTATTATGGCATTTTCCTCAAAAGTAGATCCATCCTCTACAATGTCCACATCCAACTTTAGATCCTTTAAAGAACAGATTTCACAGCCTAGGTCCTGTAAAATCATTCTTATTTCCTTCATTTTCCCTTGATTACCTGTGGCAAAAACAATCTTATTCAATTTAAAGGTCCTACCTTTCTATGGTTTCGTTACGTGGACGCTTAGGTGGCTTAGGGCCTAAAAAGGAGTAGAAATACGTCTTTAGCATCCCGTTATATATCTTTCTATTTTTATCCGCCTTACGTCCCATATACTTTTCTGTGTCTTCATAGCTTGTAATCATATAATAAGACCAGCTGTCTAATTGGTTGAATGCTCGTCCAATTTCTGTATACAAAGCAGGTAAATCCTCTTTCTCCTCAAGTCTTTCCCCGTATGGTGGGTTTGTTATTATAAACCCATACTTCTTTGGATGGCTCAAGTCTCGTACATCTCTTTGTTGAAAATGAATATATTGATCTACCCCAGCTACTTTTGCATTCTCTCTAGCAACTTTAATTACCTCAGGATCTAGATCATATCCTTGAATATTCATAGTAATATCCTCACGAATATTGTTATTGGCTTCTTCAATTGCTTGATACCAAAGCTTCTTATTAATGATATGGGTCCACTGCTCGGAAGAAAACTCTCTATTCATACCAGGGGCAATATTAGCTCCAATCATTGCTGCCTCTATCGGAATGGTACCACTTCCACAAAAGGGATCTACTAAGATACGATCTTTATTCCATGGAGTCAACATGATTAGAGCTGCTGCTAAACATTCTGAAACAGGCGCTTTTGCTACGAGCTTACGATATCCTCTTTTATGCAGGGAATCCCCTGTTGTATCAATGGAGACAGTAACAATATCCTTCATGATAGTTACGCGAACCTTAAATTCTATTCCACTTTCTTCAAACCAATCTTTTTTATAATGTGCTTTCATTCGCTCCACCATTGCCTTTTTCATAATGGATTGAATGTCTGAAGCACTAAACAAAGCACTTTTAATAGAGTTAGCCTTAACTACATTAAACTTACTATCTGGTAAAAAATATTTCTCCCATGGAATCCGTTTAGTGGCCTCAAAAAGCTCGTCAAAGGTAGTAGCCTTGAATTGACCTACCTTAAGCAATATTCTTTCCGCAGTTCTCAGAAAAATATTTCCTCGACATATTGCATCAGCTTCTCCCCTAAAAGTTACTTTACCATCTTCTACGGATACTATCTCATAACCCAAATTTTGAATTTCATTCTTTAATACAGATTCACATCCAAAATGACAGGGTGCTATTAATTCATATTTATCCATTTGTTCTCCTTACTGATTTTCCTAGGAACTTCGCCAATAAAGGCATTCTACGTGTCCATAAACTACTCATTATGATATAGTATTTTCGCATTAACGTCAATTATAATTCAATCTTTTATTAGGGGACCACGATATGCACGAATACCGCCATAAACTCTGTAACAACAGCAATTGACATCTAATCTTCTTGCACACATAAGGCTATGAGTTCCCCTTG
>JAEZQN010000007.1 GCA_023441145.1 Bacillota bacterium | reverse complement strand
CCATTACCTCGTACATCTTTCGGCCTTCCTCTAATATCGTATCCTTCCCTACTACACCAATGTCAGCTGCTCCATATTCTACATAGGTCGGAACGTCCGTTGCCTTCGCTAAGAAGAACTTTAGTTTTAGCTCCTCATTGACAAAAATCAGCTTTCTGGACTTAGGATCCTTGATTTCTTCACAAGTAATTCCGATTTGTTCTAATATGTCTAACGTCTTCGTAGCCAGTCGTCCTTTGGCTAATGCAAATGTAATATACTTCATAATTCCTCTCCCACTAAATTCATCTCTTTAACTCCATTTTCACCTTCAATATACAACATCCTAGCAACCTTATTCTTCTTTCCATATGCGATATATTCTTCCACCTGATGTTTAGTGGATTTTCTAACAAGTTCAACCTTAGTACCAGCCTTACGAAGCTCTGTACCAAGCTGTATCGCAGTTTTTCTTGCATTGATATCATATACAATCATAGTACCAGTACTAGTATCCTTTTGCTCAACCTGTTGCCTATTTAAAGCTAACATGAGTTGATCAATTACAATAGCAAATCCAATGGCTGGAGCATCCTTGCCAAATTGTCCTACCAGGTTATCATAGCGACCTCCAGTCACAATAACATCTCCTGTACCATAGGTATAACCTCTATAAATAATACCAGTATAGTAATTATATTTACTTAACATTCCAAGGTCATAGCCTACATACTTCTCTAAACCATATACCTTAAGGATCTTATTTAACTCAAACAGGCGCTCAAGAGCCTTTAAAGATCTTTGATTATGTACACGTTCTTTGGCAAACAAGAGATTTTCTTCGCCCCCGAAGAGTTCTGGAATCTTAAGTATCAATTCTTCCAATGTCTTATCTAGATTTTTGCTTGTAATTAGCTCTTCCACACCAAATAAGTTCTTACTTTCAATCAGGTTCTTAAGCTCCATAGATTCCTCTTCACTCATCTTAGCTTCTTCTAATATACCGTTAAAGAAGTCTGCATGGCCAATCTCCAATTGAAGGTCCTTTAAACCAGCCTTTTGCAGGCATTCAATGGTAAGAGCTATCATTTCTGCATCTGCATCTACACTTTTGTCATTAATAAGCTCTGCTCCAAGCTGTGTAGCCTCCTTAAGCTTTCCTTGATAGCTTGAGGTATTGATAAACGTATTGCCCATATAACAAAGGCGGATTGGAAGCTCCTCCTCCTTAAAATATTTGGCTGCACATCTAGCAATGGATGGAGTAAAATCAGGACGAAGTACTAGTGTGTTGCCTTCTTTATCAAAGAATTTATACATTTCCTTCGAAGCGATAGTACCTCTCTCTTTATTAAAGATATCAAAATATTCAAAGGTTGGAGTTTCAATATCTTGAAAGTGATATAACTCCAACATATCGTGTATGTTCTGTTCTACAATATGTTTATTTTTACATTCTGAATTGTAGATGTCCCTGACACCTTCAGGGGTATGTAACAAACCATGGGTATCAAACTTCTCAGATAATTTGTATTCACCTATGCTCATAATATCCTCTTTCCTTTGGTTTAACACGTTAAAGTGCTAATTCTCTACTATGCTACTAAATTGAATTTTTACTTATTATATAAAAGAGACTCCGGTCTGTCAAGGAATTCTTAAGTATTTCTATAGGAAAAGAAAATGCGAGTAACGATTCCATCACCCGCATAGTTGTTCTTCTTATAATTCTTTAGATTTCTTCGTACATGCCTTCATAGCTTCTATTACAGCACTTCTCATGCCTTTTTCTTCTAATACACGTACTGCTTCAATGGTTGTTCCTCCAGGACTACATACCATATCCTTTAACACTGCTGGGTGAAGATTCGTTTCTAGCATAAGCTTTGCACTTCCCATTACACTTTGGGCAGCAAATTCATATGCCTGTGCTCTTGGCATACCATCTGCAACAGCGGCATCTGCCATAGCCTCTATAAACATAAACACATAGGCAGGGGAACTTCCACTAACACTAACTACAACATCCATTAGGTTCTCACCTACAACCTGCACCTTACCAAAACAACGTAATAACTGGATAGCCTCATCCATCTCAGTTTCTGAAACATTTTTATTTTTACAGGCAGCCGTCATGCCTTCTCCTACTAAAGCTGGAGTATTTGGCATAGTACGAATCAGCTTAATCTCTTTTTTAAATTGAGTTTCATACCAATTGATTGTCTTACCAGCTACAATACTGATGATTAATTTATCACTTGTTACTACTTCTTTAATCTCATCAATTACACTGGCCATATACTGTGGCTTCACTGCAAAAATAATCACATCAGAATTCTCTACCACTTCACAATTATGTAAAGTAGTCTTCACTCCTAACTCCTCTGCCTTCTTAAGTGCAGTTTCCATTGCATCTGAGACAAGTATATCAGTTGCAGAGACTTTACCATTACAGGCAATTCCTTTTATAATAGCAGTGGCCATGTTACCACAACCTATAAACCCTACCTTCATATTAGCTCCTCCTTTATAATTCCTTGCTCATTGTCGTACTTAGTTTAACACCTTATTCTCGACTCGTCAAATCCTCACTCAGCGATTCTAAATAATGGATAAACGCACCATTTCCCGCTTTAATTTGATACTTTGGATTCAGTTCCTCGTAAAGAAAACTCTTTCTTCCACCAGCTTCTGCCCTGTCCCAAAATACCTTTAACTCTCTAAATGGTAGATAATAAAAGACATCCTGCTTACTAAAATAGATTAACAAAAAAGCAATCCCTTTTTGCTTCTCATACTCCTCCATAAACTTCACCTGATGTGTATGAACATTCTGTAGAGGAAAAGTATTTGTAGCACACTCTTTAGCATCAAAGCATACTGGAATCCCCTGAACTACCCCAATATAATCCACGGTACTTTTCTGTTCAAAATAAGCCAGGGTAATATGTCTTGATTCCTGGTCGATCTTAATTGGTTTAATCGGGGTAGGAACCTTTTGAATGAGGGCAAGGCCATTCTGTCTGTATTTTTCATTTGTTAGGTTAACAAGTTCCTCTAATGTAGAACCTCTTAACCCTCTAGAATTCCAAGATGGCATAATCATCCCCCTCTATTGTAATACCTTTGTAGAAAGATGGAACTCTCCATCAATAATATTAGCAAACTCCTTAGAAAATGGAGCATAAAAGCTTTTATCTGCCATATCAAATAATTCCTCTGGCATCTCTTTAAAATGAATCTCTCTAGCATGTAACAGTTGATTTCTGAGTTTGTATTTTTTCTTCATTTCCTTATTTACAAATACATCCCCATACTTACCATCCCCGATAATTGGATGGCCAATACTATTAAGATGGGCACGAATCTGGTGGGAACGCCCTGTAATTAACTTTACACGAAGTAACGTGTATACCCCATTACAAGCTACAGGTTGGTACTCCGTCTTGATGTAATCCCCATTTTCAACAGGCTCTGAGCTAATCACAACCTTATTACGATTCTGTTGTTTATAAAGATAACCATCAATGGTCTGCTTCTTCTCGATATTACCCTTCACGATGGTGTAATAATACTTATCTAGATCTCTTTCCTTTATCATTACACCCATGGTTTGAAGTCCATATAAGCTTTTACCAGCCACAATAATACCAGAGGTGTTACGATCCAAGCGGTTACAAAGACCAGGTCGAAAGGTGGCTAGCTGCTTGTCACTAATGGCTTTTGTCTTTAATAAATAAGCGATAAGATGCTCAACCAAGGAGACATCCTCCTTTTGCGCTTTCTGAGACAGCATACCAGAAGGCTTATTAATTAACAGTACGTGTGCATTCTCATAGATAATATCTAACTCTTCTAGCTCTGTTGGTTCCTTTATCAGGGTCTCTTCCTTTTTACTTCGAAAGTTATCTATAGTTTCCTCTGCTAGAAATAGCTTAACTACGTCTTTCTCTACTAAACGCTCGGATCCCTCTGCCTTTTTACTATTTAAAGTGATATTCTTTTTTCGTAACATCTTGTAGAAAAAGCTTTTTGGAGCTAAGTCCATATACTTTTCTAAAAACTTATCTAGTCTTTGGCCAGCTTCAAAGCTTCCAATCACAATTTCTCTCATCTATCTTTTTCCTTATTTCACAATAATGGTCTCAATAAATTCAATGACCTCATTCCTATCCTTCTTATTATGGATACTAGTCTCAGAATTCTCTTGTTTTAATTCCTTTAATGCCTTTTTAAAGCTATCCTCTTTATCATAAATCTTAACTCCAAAGGTAAGACCACGTTTCTCCAAACTATCCCGTAAATGGGTTTCTAGATAACTTAGCTTTTGCTTTTTGCTTCCCTGTAAGCCTAACATTCTAGTTCCAATGATAACAAGCACATCTAGGTTCATCACCTTTTCCGAAGAGGTATATACCATATCAAAATATATATTTAATTGACCTTCAATTGCATCCGGGTAGCTCATCACTGTTTTCTCCTCTGCAATATCAGTATATACTTCTTTTAAGCTTTCATATATGTCATGTACTCTATCATAGGACACTGAGGTAAATGGCCAGAATACGGCAAGGGCTACCAAAGCCTTTGCTCCTGGTAGTACCATAAGCATTGCTAGTACAGTAAAGATATTATTGGACTGAAACTTATTTAAGCATAGGCCTACCATAAAAATAGCAACCCCAATGCATAGATACAACAAAGTCTTTAAGATATAGGCTTTCTTCTTTCTCCTAATATATCCATAGGATCCTTTGTAAATTGGCCCTTTCATTGGCTCTATTGTGGTTTTGTTATCCTTCCCCATGTTAATCACCCTTCTTCTTCGTAGTTATCTATTTTTTCTTATGAACGTTTCGAATCGTTTTCTTTTTCTTATTTGTGGTTCCTTTGTTACTGTTGTTTTTTCCATTTCCAAAGCCTTTATTTGACTTAACGGTCTCTTTTTTATCAGGTACATTCTTTGGATTTCGTTTCGTACCAAAACGGTCTTTATCCTTGTAGGCAGGTTTTACAAGACACTTCTTATCAAAACCAATCAAATCCGTTCTGCCAGCTGTTACAAGAGCCTCAATAATTAAGTCGTAATTCTTAGGATTACGATATTGGATTAATGCTCGTTGCATAGCCTTCTCGTGAGGACTCTTTGGTACATATACCTTCTTCATATTCCTTGGATCTATCTCTGTGTAATACATACAGGTAGACAAAGTGGAAGGTGTTGGATAGAAGTCCTGTACTTGTTCTGGCATATATCCCAAATCCCTAATATATTCTGCTAATTCAATTGCTTCCTTTAGAGAGGAACCAGGATGAGAGCTCATCAAATAAGGAACAACATACTGTTTCTTTCCAAGTTTATTGTTTACTTCCTTATATTTCTTCATAAACTTCTCATAGACATCATTACTAGGCTTACCCATTAAATCAAGTACGGTATCGCTAATGTGTTCTGGGGCTACCTTTAGTTGCCCACTTACATAATGCTCACACAAATCATAGATAAAGGAATCATCCTTGTCCTCAATCAAATAATCAAATCGTATACCTGAACGAATAAAGACTTTTTTTACCCCTGGAAGCTCTCTTAAATCCTTTAATAGTTTACTAAAGTCTTTGTGATCTATCTTTAGATTCTTACATGGTTTTGGCCACAGACACTGTTTTTTTACACAGGCTCCATGGGTCTTTTGCTTTTCACAGGCTGTATGACGAAAATTGGCCGTAGGTCCACCAACGTCATATATATTTCCTTTAAAATCTTTATCCTCTAGCATCAAATGTGCTTCTTTAATAATGGATTCATGGCTTCTAGGCTGAATAATTCTACCTTGATGGAAGGTTAAGGCACAGAAATTACAACCACCAAAACACCCACGGTTATTCACAAGACTAAATTTTAGGTCCGCAAGCGCAGGAATCCCCCCCTCTGCTTCGTATGACGGATGGTATGCCCTCATATAAGGAAGTGCATAGATGTCATCCATTTCTCTCTCAGAAAGAGGTTTCGAAGGCGTATTCTGTACTACATAGACACCACCTTCATATGGTTCAATTAATATCTTGGCAGCAAAAGGATCCGTATTTAAATATTGGGTATAAAAGCTTTCGGCAAAGGTCCTCTTACTCTCTACTATCGCTTCAAACTTTGGAAGCATGATATAATCATATACTCCAGAGATATCCTTTGTCTTATAGACCGTACCTTCAATAAAGGTAATATGTTCTATCTCTATCCCACTATTTAGGGCATCGGCTATCTCTACAATAGAACGCTCTCCCATACCATAGCTTATTAGATCCGCCCCTGAGTCTAGTAAGATCGAGCGTTTGACGGAATCACTCCAATAATCATAATGCCCTAATCTTCGTAAACTCGCTTCGATTCCACCAATGATAATTGGTTTGTTTTTATAGCTTTGCCTTATTAATTTGGAGTACGCAATGGTTGCTCGATCTGGTCTTTTGCCCATTGTCCCACCAGGGGTATAGGCATCTATCTTCCTCTTCTTTTTTGCTACCGTATAGTGGTTAACCATAGTATCCATATTACCACCAGATACTAAAAAGCCTAGTCGAGGTTCCCCAAAAATTGTGATACTCTCCTTCTTTCTCCAGTCAGGCTGAGAAATAATCCCGACGGAATAACCATGACTCTCTAATACTCTACTAATAATAGCAGGCCCAAAAGAGGGATGGTCTACATAGGCATCTCCGATAACATAGACAAAGTCTAGTTTTTTAATGCCTCTCTCTATCATATCTTCTTTACTAATTGGTAAAAAACCTTGGGTCATAACATACTCCATTCTAATGTAACTGCTTAATCAATCTGTAGATCTTTATAATCTCTAATGTAATAATCTGCAACCGCTGCCTTTTCTTCTAAAGTATCTACAGAATAAGCATCATCTACTGCACAAACCTTCATATTAGCACTTTTTGCGGCTAAAATTCCTTGCATAACATCTTCAAACACCAAGCACTCCTCTGGTTTCACCTTTAGCATCTTGGCAGCTAAAAGGTAAATATCTGGTGCTGGTTTACCTTTTGGCACCTCACAGGAGGTATTAATTGTATCAAAATAAGTTTCCATATGAAATCGCTTTATGACAGTGGACACTAACTCTATAGAATTACTACTGGCAATCCCCAGCTTAATTCCCTTACTTTTGAGAGTTTTGACAAATTCCAAAACTCCATTCTTTAAAGGAACTTCATTGGCATACTTATCATAGGCCATAGCATTCCATATTCTCTTAATCTCTTCTACACTATCTGGTATAAGAAAACGCTCTTTAAAATACATGGCTGTCTCCGTAAAACTCATACCATTTAAATCCTTCTGAAAGCTTTTCGGATGTTCAAGTCCATAGCTTGCCAAAAATTCTATATCAATGTCCTCCCAAATCCACATGGAATCCACTAAGGTCCCATCTAAATCAAAGATGACAGCTTTTATCCCATTAAACATATATCCTCCAATTAAAAGCAATGCTTATCCTCTGCTATGCTCTTCTTTTAATCCATTAAGTTCTCCCTCTGTAAGCTCCCTATATTCTCCTGGTTTCAGGTTTTCATCTAACATTAGACTACCCATAGATAATCGTTTCAGATATACAACCTTCATACCCACCGCTTCAAACATTCGTTTTACCTGATGAAATTTACCCTCCATAATAGTCAGCTCTACTTCTGATTCCTCCCCCGATGAAAGAATCGTTAGATTAGCTGGCATAGCGGTAAACTCTTTATCCACTTGTAAGCCTTCCTTAAAAAGTCTTACTTCATTAGCAGTAACTTCACCATCCACTCTAGCGTAATAAACCTTTCCCACATGCTTATTGGGAGATAATAACTGGTGGGCTAGTTCCCCATCATTGGTTAAAAGAAGAAGTCCTTCCGTATCTTTATCCAAACGCCCAACAGGAAATAAGTCCTTACGTTTATTATGAGTCAGTAATTCAATTACTGTTTTATCTCTTTTATCCTCAGTGGCTGACACAACCCCAGCTGGCTTATTGAGCATATAATATTCATACTCATTGTATAAGATCATCTCATCAAGATAGGACACCAGATCGCCTAGAGAAATCTTGCAATCTGGTGCCTTAATAACCTGATTATTTACTTTGACAAAGCCCTTTTTTATAGCAACCTTCACTTCACTTCTTGTGCCAATGCCCATATCAGACAAATATTTATCCAAACGAATCTGCTTAGCCATAGTTACTCCTCTTACATCCATCTCCAACCCGGATGATATTTGTTCTTCAAACTTCCTTTTGAGGCCTTTGCCCATCCAAGGGAATATCCATCTACACACACCAGGACATAACCGCTAAGTTTTTTATCCTCTATCTCAATGGTTTCTCCCTTTAGATAACGAAGAATACGTTCATCTTCTAGAGAGAAAGAAACCACATAATCATATTCCTCCTTGTGTAGGGCAACCGCAAGAGATTGACTTGGCTCAAAGCGCTTATTCTTCATATCGCCTAAATACATACCTGTTCGCATTAAGCGCATTCCACTTAAGTCCACCATCTCCTCTGGCCAAGAGTTCAGTCTCTCGCCATGAAGCTCCAGATTCTTACGAAAGCTTTTGACCTTAATCTTTTGCAAAAATTCATTGGCCTCGTCTGAGAGCTTTACTGATTTAAGGTTTGTTTTCACCTTACGATTGTCTTCCTCTTCTCCCTTTTGTAAAAGAGCAATAAAATGTCCCTCTCCTTTCACCTTATGCGGCCAAAGTCGAATACAATTAACTAAGTCTTCACTTCCACCTACCCATTCAGGATGACCATGATCAAAGCCTTCAAACATTGGTAAAGGAAGTACTGTAAACTCCGGAAAATGCTCTTTTAAAAACTTTACCGTTCCTTCATTCTCTTCTGGGGAAAATGTACAAGTCGAGTAAAGCATCTTACCACCAGGCTTAAGCATTCTGGCAGCGTGTAAAATAATTTCTTTCTGTAGATTATTATAATGTTCGACACCATACTGCTCCCAGCTTTTCACGATAGAAGGATCCTTACGAAACATCCCTTCTCCAGAACATGGGGCATCTACTAATATCTTATCAAAGTAACCTTCAAAGTACTGAACCAACTTCTCTGGCGCTTCGTTGGTTACCACTGCATTTCTTACACCAAACACCTCAACATTCTTAAGAAGTGCTTTAGCACGGCTATTACTAATATCATTGGTCACCAAAACACCAGTACCATTAAGCTTGGCCGCTAACTCTGTAGTCTTTCCACCTGGTGCTGCACATAAATCTAACACCCGATCGCCTTCTTCAATAGGAAGCATAGCGGCTGGTGTCATGGCACTAGGCTCTTGGATATAGTAAAGACCTGCAAAATAATATGGGTGTTTGGCTGGTTGCTTACTAGAATCATAATAAAATCCATTGGTAGTCCATGGAATTCTCTCTAATTCAAATGGAGAAATCCTTAAAAACTCCTCAGGACTTATTTTTAATGTATTCACACGGAGACCTGTATAATGAGGTCTTAAAAAGCTTGCCTCATAGGCATCATAATCCTCTTTCAACAGTGTCTTCATCTTCTCCGTAAATGTAATGGGTAATCTCAAAACTAAATTCTCCGTTCTACTCTAAACTCTGGGCACGATAGCCTTCAGAAATTATGTCAAGTTCCTTATTAAAGCGTTCCAATTTATCTAAGTCACCAGTCTCGTATATTTTGAAAAATTCATCCTGAATCTTCACAACCTCACGCTTATTGGCTACCTT
The DNA here is from genome assembly GCA_023441145.1 of Bacillota bacterium. GTDB lineage: Bacteria > Bacillota > Clostridia > Lachnospirales > Lachnospiraceae > KM106-2. The sequence goes on along the minus strand of JAEZQN010000007.1, from coordinate 1,423 downwards.
ATACAAATTCTGTATATTAGTAAGAATATCACTTACCACACTAGCCTTCACACTGAAGAAATTCTGGGCATCCATAATCTCTCCACGAATCTGGCTCATCTCCTGGTCGAGGCTTACTACAGCCTCTGCTGCACTAGATAGTCTATCCCGAATGTGGCTAGGCATATTCTTCTTATACTTGTATTGAAGGGAATGCTCGATAGTAGCCCAAAAATTCATAGCCAATGTACGTATCTGGATCTCAGCTTGTATTGTCTTGGCTCCTGTCATAGTTTGAACTGTATAATAAATGATGACATGATAACTACGGTATCCACTGTCCTTGCAGTTTTTAATATAGTTCTTCTCCTGCTTAATCGTCATATCCTTTCTACTGTGTATGAGTTCCACCACAGCATCGATATCTTCAACGAACTGACAAATAATACGAATTCCCGCAATGTCATCCATTTTATCCTGAATCTCATCTAAATTAATATTTTTCTTTTGTGCTTTCTCCAAAATACTGGATATCTTCTTAACACGACCGCTTACTAATTCAATGGGAGAATAAACCCCGGCATTACGATGCTCATGGATAATATGGTTAAACTTCACAGTTAACTCATCAACTGCTAATTCATAAGGATCTAAGATCTCTCTCCATAATTGTATCTCCATATTACTAACCTCTCATTACTTATATTACACATAATAACAAATTCTAAAATGCTGCTACCATATGCCCACGAATGCCTGCCAGGCACAACCCGAACATGCTTTCGTAGTTATTATAACACAATCTCCTCCCTTATGTAAACCGAAAGTAGTCACCTGTTCTTACTACGTTTCCTTATAAAATAGGACGTTTAAAAGGAATATCCGATTTGTTTATATCTAAGATATTTTAAAACAGGAAACGGATTTACACTAACCTGATTATCATCAATCGTTACATAAATCCCAAAATGTAAATGTACTATAAACTTACCCCTAGTGCCTTCCTTTTTACCATATCCAGTGTCCCCCATAAACCCTAAAAGCTGTCCTGCTCTTACCTCATCCCCCTCCTTTAAGCCAGGGGCATAGCTATCTAAATGTGCATAATAATAATAACCCCCACTGGCACTAGTAATTCCTACTCTCCATCCTCCAAGTTCTAGCCATCCTATATTCTCTACTACACCGTCACTTACACTCAACACAGGAAAATACCCTCTATCTTTTATGGAGGGGATTATGTCGGTCCCCTCATGTTGGCGGTCTCCCCCATATGTCCTTGCATCACCAAAGCCATCTTCAAAGCTAACATATTCCTTACCTAATAGATCTTTAGGAATCGGGAAATAGGTGACATCTTCTAGAACACTTTTGTAGACCTCATACAATTTATCATAAAAGGGAAGGGCTTCTATTTCCTTAATAAACTTATCTTCTATTGGAT
>JAEZQN010000071.1 GCA_023441145.1 Bacillota bacterium | reverse complement strand
GATTTATACAGTAACCCTAAATCCATCCATTGATTATGTAGTATATATGGATAGTTATAATGAGGGTAAGGTGAACCGGGCAGTGAAAGAAGCGTATCGGGCCGGAGGCAAGGGAATCAATGTGTCTGTAGTTCTTAAAAACCTTGGAGTAGATAATGTAGCTCTTGGCTTTGCAGGAGGCTTTACCGGCAAGGAAATATTACGTCTTTTACAGGAGCAAGGAGTAAAGACAGATTTTATTGAGGTAGAGGATGGAATATCTCGTATTAATTTGATTCTGATGAATACAAAAGAGACTGAAATTAATTGTCAAGGGCCAATAATTACCACTCAACAGATAAGGGTACTGTATGATAGAATATATAAGTTACAAGCAGAAGACATGGTGGTATTAGCCGGAAGTGTTCCAAAGAGCCTTCCAGATACATTTTATGGAGATATCATGGCTATTTTAAATCAAAACGGGGTGAAAACTGTGGTAGATTCCACAGGGAAGCATCTAAAAAATGCATTGCCATATCACCCATTTCTAATAAAACCGAATCATCATGAATTATCCGAAATCTTTGGTGTAACAATAAAGGATAGGGATGACATAATCTATTATGCAAAGAAATTGCAATCCTTAGGTGCAAGAAATGTATTAGTTTCTAGAGCGGAAAAGGGAGCAATTTTAATTACTGATACAAATGAAGTTTTGGAAAGTTTACCACCAGAAGGTAAAGTAGTAAACTCTGTGGGAGCTGGAGATTCTATGGTAGCCGGTTTCGTAACAGGATATCATAAGACCGGTGATTACAAGGAGGCATTAAAGCTTGGAATAGCAGCAGGAAGTGCCACTGCGTTTTCAAGTCAGTTAGCTACAAGAGAACAAATCGAGCAGCTTCTTTAGCATAAGGATAGTAGTCCAATTATGATAATATTGAAAGGAGAGAGGTTACGGTAAATCGAGCATCGACCATGTAGCCTCAAGATTATTTAATGAAACAGTTTACTTATGTAATTACAGATCCAAACGGAATGCATGCAAGACCAGCAGGTACTCTTTGCAAAATGGCAGCTACTTTTGCAAGCAAAATTACCATTGGTAAAGATGGAAGAGAAGCAGATGCAAAGCGTATTATGGGCGTTATGCAGTTAGGCATTAAGAATGGACAGGAAGTTACAATCTCCGTAGAAGGTGAAGATGAAGAAACCGCAGCTGTTGAATTAGAAAAATTCATGAAGGAAAATCTGTAAGAGTTAATCCTTAAGCTGTAAGGACCTTAGGAACATTACCGAAAGGAGTTTGAGTAGATGAAAGTATTTAATGGTACCGCTGTTTTTAGTGGCGTTGCATTTGGTACAATCTCCATTTACAATCGTCATGAGCAACAAATAAAGCGCGAGCATGTGAAAGATCATGCTAGTGAAATTGCTAGATTTGAATCAGCGAAGCAAGAAGCTGTAACTCAATTACAGGGTTTATATGAAAAAGCATTAGTAGAAGTAGGGGAGGCTCATGCTCAGATTTTTGAAGTACATCAGATGATGCTAGAGGATCTGGACTATGTAGAAGCAATTATGGGTATGATTACTGAGCAATTAGTAAATGCTGAATATGCAGTTGCTACTACAGCAGATACCTTTGCTAACTTATTTGCCTCTATGGACGATGCCTACATGAAGGAACGTGCCGCAGACGTTAAGGACGTATCCGAACGTGTGTTAAATATCCTAGCAGGGAATGAAAGTACAAATCAGGAAACAGACGGAGCAACCATCATTGTAGCAGATGATTTAGCTCCAAGTGAGACAGTTCAGTTAGACAAGGACAAGGTAAAAGCATTTGTTACCGTTCATGGCTCTACCCAGTCTCATACTGCAATTCTAGCAAGAACCATGAATATTCCTGCTTTGATTAATACAAACATCGAGCTTTTAGAGGAGTATAATGGTAAGGCAGCCATCGTAGATGGTTTTACTGGAACCGTATATATTGAGCCTGATACTGCAACTATTGAAATGATGCAGAAGAAGCAAGCAGAAGATCTTGCTCAAAAAGAACTGTTACAACAGTTAAAAGGTAAAGAAAGTATTACTTTAGATGGTCAGAAAATCAATCTTTACACTAACATCGGTGGTGTAGAGGATGTTGCTAAGGTAGTAAAAAATGATGCAGAAGGTATTGGCTTATTCAGAAGTGAATTCTTATACCTGAATTCAAGCGATTACCCTACAGAAGATGAGCAGTTCCATGCTTATAAAGAAGTAGCTGAGCGTATGTTTGGCAAAAAGGTAATTATTCGTACCTGTGATATTGGTGCAGATAAGCAGATTGATTACTTTAACATGGCTAAGGAAGAAAATCCAGCTCTTGGTTATCGTGCCATCAGAATCTGTCTAGATAGAAAAGCTATGTTTAAGACACAGCTTCGTGCTCTTTACAGAGCTTCTATGTATGGACATATCTCCATCATGTTCCCTATGATTATTTCTGTAAATGAAGTTCGTCTTGTGAAAGAAATCATCAAAGAGGTACAGGAAGAGTTGACTAAGGAAGGCATTGCTTTTAAAGAGTGTGAAATTGGTATCATGATTGAGACTCCAGCAGCTGCAATGATTTCCGATTTATTAGCAGAGGAAGTTGATTTCTTTAGTGTTGGAACCAACGATTTGACTCAGTATACATTAGCAATCGACCGTCAGAATCCTAAGCTAGATAATATCTATGATCCACATCATCCAGCCGTACTTCGTATGCTGAAGATGGTTGCAGAGAATGCTCACAAGGCAGGTATCTGGTGTGGTATCTGTGGTGAGTTAGGTGCTGATTTAGCTTTAACTGAAACCTTCTTAAAGTTAGGTTATGATGAATTAAGCGTTTCTCCATCTATGTTGCTTGCTCTTCGTAAGAAGGTAAGAGATACAGATGTATCCAAAGTGGTATTAGGAAGCGAATTACAATAGAAGAAAAGAATGACTCGCCAGATGGGGAAACCTGTCTGGCTTGTTTTTTGTTGTATAAAACTCTATTTCATTTTTGGGAAATAGTAAAATTTTCTTTTCCCCGATTATTATACTAGATTTATTAGGGAATTCGTTTTATAATAATTACTAATATGATTTGGGGGCTTATAGTCCGTAATAAAGATACTATGGAGGTAGATTCATGTTTTCTTATGATGATGTACAAAAGTATGATCCAGAAGTGGCAAGTGCCATGAGTAAAGAAATTGGCAGACAGAACGATCACATCGAGCTGATTGCATCTGAGAATTTTGTTAGTAAAGCAGTAATGGCTGCGATGGGAAGTCCACTTACCAATAAATATGCTGAAGGTTATCCTGGAAAGAGATATTATGGTGGTTGCGAATACGTTGATATCGTGGAAGATTTAGCAAGAGATAGAGCAATGGAGTTATTTGGATGTACTTATGCTAATGTGCAACCACATTCTGGTGCACAGGCAAATATGGCAGTCTATTTTGCTTTAGTAAAACCAGGGGATACGGTAATGGGTATGAACCTTGCCCACGGTGGACACTTGACACACGGAAGCCCAGTGAATATGTCTGGTAGCTACTACAACATCGTTCCTTATGGGGTGAATGATGAAGGTTTCATCGATTACGAACAAGTAGAAGCCATTGCAAAAGAATGCAAGCCTAAGATGATTATTGCTGGTGCATCTGCATATGCTAGAAAGATTGACTTCAAACGATTCCGTGAAATCGCTGATATGGTTGGCGCTTACCTTATGGTAGATATGGCTCATATCGCAGGTTTGGTTGCTGCTGGTCTTCACGAAAGCCCAATTCCATACGCTCATGTTACCACTACAACCACTCATAAGACCTTAAGAGGACCAAGAGGTGGTATGATTCTCTCCAGCAAAGAGTTTGCGGAAGAGATGAAGCTTAATAAGGCTATTTTCCCTGGTATTCAAGGTGGTCCTTTGATGCATGTTATTGCATCCAAGGCAGTATGCTTTAAGGAAGCCTTAGATCCAAGCTTTAAGGTGTATGCACAGAATGTCATTGATAATGCACAGGCACTTTGTACTGGACTAAAAGATAGAGGTTTTGACATTGTATCAGGTGGAACTGACAACCATTTGATGCTTGTGAATCTAATCAGTAAGAATGTTACTGGTAAGGAAGCAGAGCATTTATTAGATGCTGCTAATATTACTTGTAATAAGAATACTATTCCAAATGATCCTGCTTCTCCATTTGTTACAAGTGGTATCCGTCTTGGTACAGCTGCCATTACCACAAGAGGATTTAATGCAGCAGACATGGATAAGGTTGCAGAAGCAATCTCCTTGGTTATTGACGATGTCAATGCAAATAAGGAAAAAGCTATGGCTATCGTGAAAGCATTAACTGACAGCCATCCTTTATATTCCATATAAGCCTGTATGGGGATCTAGAAAGATTCCTAGGTGTGGAGTAAAGAAAGTAAAGAAGATTAAGAGAATTCCATAGGCTAAAAATATCATGCCGCCATAGTAATTCAGGCTGCCTCCAGACGGATTCACCGTCAGGCAGTAGAAGCTATGGCGGTAACTTATTATATAGCCAATATAATAGATGATAATATCGACTACTAGAAAGATATTTCCAATAATCCCACTATAGGTATAAAAGGCTATGATAAAGAAAGCCATGCCAAGAGACATGCTTCTTGCTTGGAAGAAAAAGTAGTTATCTATGCGTCTTCCAGTAATAAAGTATCCAGCCAAGGTAGTAATAAGAAATGGCCAATAAATTAGCTTTAGATGCTCCCAGACACTTTCCGTAACAGCAGCAAAGGGAGCGATAAACACACTCCCTCCAGACCATTTATATAGAAAATGAAGCAAAATTCCTACAGTAGATGCAAACACAAAGCTTATAATCTCATAAAGAAAGATACGGTTACGCATGGTTGACTCACTTTCCTAACTGCTAATTAATAAAAATGACAATAAAATTCAGATAGGTAAAGTATGCACAAAATGCGAAGTAGATAATCATAATTGTACCAGCTTGTTTATGTAACTGTCGATACAGCATCATATTACCAAAAGCTAAGGCTAAAAAGCCTACATGGAGTAGAAAAGCGAAGAAGAACCAGTGGTACTTAAAGAAACAGCTTACCCAAAGAGAATGGAGAAGGAGTTGCCCCACGCAAAATACCAATGCTTTCTGTTTGTCGTCCCGAAATGCTCTAGTATCCCATATAAGATAACTTGCATAACCTAGGGCTGTATACAGGGCAATCCAAAACAGTACAAGTAGGAAGGTAGGTAAGGTAAGGGGAGGCTTATTTATGCTTTTTACTAAAGCATGAATGGGGGAAAAGTTAGCTATGACCGTGATTAGTCCTAGCACATTAGGTAGAATAAGACATATATATAAACGAAGTTGTCTATTAGAGAAACGCAAATCATCACCTGTATTTACTATGCTTGTTACAGTATATGTAGGTGATTTTTTATTCATTCTAGGCTGACTATAAAACTATGATTACTATAACCATGTATTGCTGTATGAGGATGAATGAGATATAATGATATTCGTTAAAAACAGGAATTATAATACAAAAGATTGAAATTACTACATTGGAGGAAGAGTTATGCATCTATTTAATGCTAGTTCGTTATTTAATGAGGAAGGTGTGCGTGAACTTATTAGTGTAGCCAACGACCCTGACAAATTAAAAGAAAAAATGACTCACATCAAAAGAATACTATTAGAAACATATCATCTTAAAACATATAATGTTCCAGAAGATTTTACTACCAATTCTTATTTGGTAGCTGCTAATCATTTGACAGATTCTGATGCTCCTTTAATCATAAGCTATTATTTTGAGGTAATGCATAAGGTGAAGTCTACATATCCAGAGATGTTAACCTTTGCTAAGGAGAATTGTTTCAATGGGGTATCAATTCCCAAGGAATTAACTCCAGTATTGGCTTTGGAAAAGATAGTAGGGGTGGACCGTACAAACTCCAGTGGTTCTATGGTGGCTTTGAAAAAAGCAATTAAGTGGTATAACGAAGGGGAGCAACCAAAGCACTTTTTGATTTTCCCTCAAGGAACCATTTATGACATCAATAAGGATCAGGTGGAAGATATCGAGAAAGGAGCCTTTTGGCTAGCCGCCTACCTTGGTATCCCAGTACTGCCAGCATTTCTTGAGCAACCAGTGGAGGGTGAGGAGAATCGTTTAATCTTTGCTGAACCTATTACTATACCAAAGGATTGTAAGGACTTTGAGCCTTATAAGGCTTTATGGATAGAAAGAGTGATAGAAGCACAAAACAGTTTGGAGAGGTTAAATGGTGTTCCAGCTAGAGAAGCGGTTCTTGATGAAGAACATCAGACTAGAAAGAGATTTAAAGTTTGTTAATGATATCAAGAGATTGATGAAATAAAAAGGCATATCCTGAGTACTTGATGTGACCCCAAAAAGTTAGACTTTTATTGCGTAACAGATTTTACTGTCTGTTACGCATTTTTATTTTTGTAACATAATAATTCACCTCGTATAATTTTTTTTCTTTCTAGAGAGATGTTATGATAAAAAAGGAAACTAGATATGAGAAATCTCGTATAAGGGAGTGAAAAATGATTTTTGCTAATGAAATATCCGCAACATTATTTGAACATGGAACGAAAAGAATTTTTATGAAAAATAGCAATATTTATAAAATAAATATTAGAATCACATATTGCTATTTTTCATTATCGGGGACCGTTAAAAATTATATTAATCATAAAAATGGTCGGAGATTTATCCTTGATTTTGCTGGATATAATGATTGGTTGGGAGAGCTCTCTTTGTTCTACAACGAAACAGACATAAAAGAAAATATGGTTCTTCACGAGGTTGAGTGTTTGGAATTTGATATAGACGAATTGCGAAAATTATGTAAGGAAGATGCAAAAACTTAGTTTTATTTTGCATCATTTATTACTAATAAATTATTGGAAAGAAGCTATAGAATGAGTGAGAGCTTGAATTATTCGTTGGATATCAGACATGCCTCCTTTGTTCTTTAACATCAGCATAAGGGTATCTATAATATTCCACATAAAGACGCCTCTGAATATATGAATGTTAGTTACCAACATGTGCTGCACGTTATTAAAAAATTCTGTGAGTTGGGGATGTTAACAAAAGAAGATGGAAGGGGCTATATTATTTTAGATATAGAAAAATTGAAACAGTTGCAGAATATATAAAGGGCTAGATTGGGATAGAACGTACTTTGTATGTATTTATCTCAAAAGCCATTTTTCATAGAATATAGAGAAGTAGGATGTCTCACTCAAGTAGGTGGTGCGTATGAGGGTTAATCCTCATACGCACCGTTATTGTGATGGCATAAAAATAAACCACCTGCTATGCAGGTGGTCCCCAGTTAGCTTTAGCTTCAAGTACAAAACCTCCTATGATATAATATTTTAGGTTCGCCAACCACAAATATTACATAGGAGGTAT
>JAEZQN010000063.1 GCA_023441145.1 Bacillota bacterium | reverse complement strand
ATATATTTCTTCCCATCATAACACACAAGTAGCATCTTTTCTATGACTGACATGCGCCAGCATGGAAAGAAGGACCCTATGGTGGATATAGAATAAGTGTCTTTCTTATTCCTATAGCCGCCTAGGGCCCTTCATAAGCGAAGCGTGTCATAGAAAAGCCATACTTCCTTTCAACAATACACTTTGGTCATACTCTAAGTTTTTGAATCTCCTCTTCTACCGTCTGCCAAGTGGTTCTTAGGCTGTCCCTATTTCTTTTCCACCTTATATATCCTGCCCATCTATAACGAAGTGTTCATGGGTCAGTGGAGACTGTTATGCAGCACGCTGGTCCTTGGGCTGTGTATTGGTTGTCTCACAGACTACCTATCTTGAATTTTCATCATAGTCTATATTAGGCTTAGGCCTTTTCTATGACTGACATGCGCCAGCATGGAAAGAAGGACCCTATGGCGGATATGGAATAAGTGTCTTTCTTATTCCTATAGCCGCCTAGGGCCCTTCATAAGCGAAGCGTGTCATAGAAAAGCCGCAAGCCTTCTAACAACAAACTATTATCAAATTCAAGTTTTCCAAATCTCTTCTGACAACCTTACAGCCCTAGTACCACTGCGTGTGCATCCAAGCGAAAGCGTGTCTCAAATGACCTATGAATCTTCGCTAGCTGGCAGGATGCAAAAATGGTCTGGCAAAGGGACAGCCTTAGAACCACCCTAATTAAACCCAAAGACCTTTTGAGAAATAGAGTATCCACAAAGGATAATTCTCTTTCCGACTCTTCCCTTTAAGCGAACTGCTCGCCCTAAGAACGTCTTTTTCACCATTTTATAAAGCTGTGGATCTTCAGTCTCAAGATACTTCCAGATATCCTTGATTTCCTGTATATCCTGCTTCTCTCCACGTTTTAATAAGAATACTGTACAAATCGTCATCATCATGGTCATGTATTTCACCATGTATTTTCTTAGTTTATCTTCTTTAATATCTGCAATTCTAGTCTCATCAATCATCTGACGAGTTACCCTAAGTTGCTGATCCATTCTGCCCATCATAACCTTTTCATTGACGGATTGATCCTCTCTTCCAATGAAATAACGATATAAATCTACATCAACATAGACCATGGTTTTCACAAAAGGCAGTGGATAATAAACGAGTATGTTATCCACATAAAAGGTGTGTTTTGGTAGCTTTAATCCACAATCCTTCAACATTTGTGTACGATAAAATACAGAGTGCATAATAACATATTGGCTTTGACGAAAATGCCCTACTTCATCCCACCCAAAGATTTTATTCTGAGGGAGAATATTGGTATATTTCATCACCTTTTGTTTGTTCAGTGCAACCTTTTCATACACATAATTTGCCAGATACATGTCCACCATCTGATCCTTAGCAATGTAGTCCTTCATCACCTGGAGCATCTTCTTAAATGCGGTTTCGTCTACCCAGTCATCACTGTCTACCACCTTATAGTAAAGGCCTGTGGCATGTTTCAAACCAGTATTCACCGCTTCCCCATGTCCACCATTCTCCTGATTGATAGCAAAAACCTGACCGGGATACTTTGCTTGATACTCTTCGGCTATTGACTGGGTGTTATCCTTAGAACCATCATTTACGATGATAATCTCAACATCTTCACCACCAGTTAATAGTGTCTCTATGGCATGTTTCATATAACTTTCTGAATTATAGCTAGGAATTGCTACAGATAATACTCTCATACTACACCTTTCATGCTCTCTACATTTCCTTTATATAAATAAACAAACTTATTGTATCTTCCTCTTTGAGAATAATCAAGTATTATTTCTAGGCCGCCTTCTAAAGCTAATACTATCTGGCACAAACCTAGTAAAGAAGCCTCGAATGGTAAAGGTTACAAACATAGCCAATAAAATAGCTCCAAGTATGTCCGTTGGAAAATGTACATAAAGATACATTCTAGAAAATGCAATTAACGATGCTAATACCAACGCGGCAACTCCCCACTTTTTCTTATAAAAGAAAATCGTAATTGCAGCACTAAAGCTTGCTAAGGTATGTCCGGATGGAAACGAATAATCCAATTGCTCCTTAATTAGTAAAACAATGTTGGTATTAAGAGTATATGGTCTCTCACGAGCAATGACATTTTTTAAGATCAGATTCCCAATAATGTAACCCAAGGCCAGTGACGCCAACACCTGTAAACCCATTTTTCTAGTTTTTATAGAAAACAAACACACTAACCCTAATAGAATCCAGAATATACCCGCATCTCCCAAGTGGGTAATGGGGGGTAATACCTTATCCAGAAACTCACATTTCATGTGACTCTGGATAAAGTCTAGAATTCTCAAATCAAAATCTGTAATCAAACTTATCACCCCTATTTTAAACTAGTATCGCTCTACACTATCCTTGGTAACTCTTGCATAAATATGTGGGCGTAAAGCTGGTTTCTCTTCACCAACGGTATAAGCTTCCGTAAACATACGCTCTGCTTCCTTAAGGGACTCTTCCTTGTCTGTATACAGTATTCCTAGAATATCTCCCTGCTTTACTTGGTCACCATATTTTTTAAGAAGACGTATGCCTGCACTATAGTCAATGGTGCTTTCCTTCGTTTCGCGGCCAGCACCCAATACCACAGAAGCAATTCCCACCTCTTCCGTGTTAATG
>JAEZQN010000393.1 GCA_023441145.1 Bacillota bacterium | reverse complement strand
AATTTTCCACTACAACACCCCGGCCATATGGCCCATAAGTTTTCTCTAACAAATTACATACCAAGAGGATACCGTCTGCCATAGACTGTATCGCCTCTCTATGATAGCGCATATTTTTTAACATAAGAAATCACCCCTTAGTAATTAATCTGAAACATTGTCTGGTCCCCCATTAACTCAAAACAAAACATCCGTTCAGACAACTCCACCTGATGAAAGATAAGTAACTCATGAAACTCTTTTTCACTTTCAGGATAGGTTATGCTGATCATTAAATTAAAAACTGCATCCGTTTTTCCTAACTTATATAACTCACTCCTTAGCAACGTATCTTCTGTGATTCTATACTTTGGATTAAATTCTAGATAAACAGTTTCTATAAAGGCGGGAATACAGTCTGCTAATGTAATACCATCCTTTAGTTTCATTGGTAGTGCAACCTGCATTCCCAACCTACTCTCTTCATATAACTTCTTACCTTCTTCTGTAAGTTGTGTGTAATACTTATGTGGTATAATTAATTGACATGTAAATGAATTATCTATTTCCATTCTTTCCCCTCCAGTTATCATTGACCTTTAAAACATTGCTTACAACTATTACAATCTCCACAGGTCATGTATTGAATATTGTCTTTTACTTGATATGTTTTTCTTACTTGTTTAATGGACAGCATATGACTTTGATTAAAACTATCAGTAATACAAATCTTGTTTCTAGAGAATTCAATCTTCATAGGCATTAAGATCTGTTCTTCCATATCATAGGGACTCATCACTGGTTGTGGTTGTAGCTTTTTAAGCGTCTCTTGTTGCGTCTCACCTTGCCTATTATCTAATTGAGAGTATAAAATCCCTGTTAATGTCGTCTTCAGACTCTTCACCTTGCCATCTGAATTAAGAGATAAGGAAGTAAAATCTCCAGAAATACCATTTGCCAATGGATCATATGCAACATAGCTTCCTGTGACATGTTGTATCAGTAGTGGTTTCTTTGGTTCAAAGGATTTGATCGCTCCATTTTCATAGAAGGAAATACCGTTTCGAACCTCCACCATCCTTTTACAAAAGGTGGTGACAATTGATTCTCCAGGCCATATTGTTAGACTTTTCACTTCTCCAGAGGGGTAAAAACAGATACAAGAAAACTTACCCGTAAAAGATTCTCCGCTTACGGAAATTGTATTTTCCTGTAATAACCCTTTTTCCTCTTCTTCGGACCAATATCCACTAAGCTTACCATACACAGGAAATAGTCTATGAATGGATCCATCTTTATAAAAGGTTACATATTCTGCATTTATAACACCAGATGCCACCTTTACTTTATGAACTGTTTCTAGATAAATGGATTTTAACTGCCCACTAGGATAATACTCCACCGATGTAATATCACGTGACCTTGTATCAAGAGCTGAGTATTTAGGTATAAATCGATTACAACCTACCTCGATTGCTCCTTGTACAATGGTAACCAAGTATCGTTCACCCTCTCTTTTGGAGTGCATCTTTAAATTGTACATTTCTACGTAGTACTCAAGCCAAGGCATAATATGAGAACAAAGAATAGATAATGTCTTAAAAGAACCTTTTTGCAAAAACGGAATTAACATCTTCTTAGAGCTAAGTTCTTTATGTACACCCATGGCCTTGTCAAAATCAAAGACATACAAACCATTCTCATGAGTACAAACAGGGTAAGGTGGCACCTCCTCCACTGTTTCTTGCACCTTCCTCTCATAGAAATCTTCATGGATGATTTGAAAAGCATCTTGAGAAATATGGTCTACTTCACATACTATAATTCCGCTGGCACAAAACTTATAATATGGCAATCCAACAATAGTCGTACCAATTAGCATATCCGAACCCTTCTCTTTCATAATTGAGCATATTTCATTGGTTAGCTTTTCTATATTTGTGCGTATTTGAACATTAACCTTATGGATTTTACTATATTCAACAAGCTCCCAAGTAGCTTTTTTCTCATAGATAGCAAGCCTATGAACATTAAAAAAGTCTGTAATATCATTTGCTTCATTCACAAGTACTACAAATCGCATACTGCTCACCAAGCCTTTCTTAATATCTTAATTAACTCTTCCTCTACTTCTCTGATTTTCTTCTTGTCAATTCCACAGTCAAAGATTCTCTCTGACGCATGTATAAAGTCATATAAGCTACAGTTACCTACACGCTCTCCAATACCAAGTAAGGTACAGTCAATAAGATTACCACCTGCATTTGCCATTACAATAGAGTTTGCAACTGCCATTCCAAGATCATTATGTTCGTGGATTTCAATTTCTAATTCCTGAATGGCTCCATGTATCAATTTCACAATTTCTTCACCCCGATCTGGGGTTAATGTTCCAACCGTATCTGCTACTCGAACAGTATGAACCCCAAGGAGATATAGCTGCCTAATTAAAGTCAAGATAAACCCTATATCCGCTCTTGCAGAATCCTCAAGTCCTACTGTAACGGGTATATTATAATGATTGGCAATCTCGATGCAGCTCTGTATTTCTCGTTGTACCCACACTTTATTCTTCTTTAATTTTGTATAAATCTGTACATAGGATACAGGAACTCCAATATGAATTAGATCCGGTCCAAGAATACATGCTCCATAGACATCCTCCTGCCGCATACGACACCATAATGACACTTTTGCCTGCTTTTTCTGTTCCATAATTGTATTAATAAACTTCAAATCCATATTATGTATATCTATACAGGCAGCTTCAATTTCGTAAACACCCAATGCATCTAGCAGTAATGCAAGATGTATCTTTTCTTTAGGAGAGAATGTGATACCGGGGCATTGCTCTCCATCCCTTAATGTAGTATCTACAATTTTTTTATTTACCTTCATAGGCATCCCTCAATAATTCTCTTTAATTCTTCATCACTTATACTCTTGCACAAACAGCTACACTCTTTTTTCACCTCTTGTAAAATTTTATAACAGACTCTTACATCTACTTCCTCATATCCTAACTCCTCTAATTTGAACTGGATAGAGCTTAGCCCAGATTGCTTACCTAATACAATCTTTCGTTTCTGCCCTACTAGCTCTGGAGGATAGGTTTCATAGTTTGAGGCTAATTTACGTATGCCATCCACATGAATTCCTGACTCCACCATAAAAATGTTGTCACCAATGACAGGCATCTTATCTGGTATCTTATCCCCAGTCATCCTTTCGTAAAGCCGTTTAAGCTCAGGTAACTTAGAATAATCCTGATTGACCTTATAACGATTATTCAATCTAACAGCTAGCATGACCTGTTCTGTCGCCGCTTTGCTGCCTATCCCTGCAAATGCTGTAATGACTTTCTTACCACCAGCCTTCATAAACATAACAGCCTCAGCAGTAGCACATTCATTTCCGTTCTCAGGTGAAAAATAGATGTTCTTCTTGTCAAAGATGGCAAAAATCTCCTTTAAGGAAGCCATAAAATCATAACACATGAAGTCATCCAGTCCATTAAGGACAATAGCTTTTGCATTTGCATACTTCTTAAGATGCACAATTTCCCTACTATCATTCATTTGTATCATAGTTATGGTGTTCTCCTGCACTTTTTTACACTGCATGAAATACGTTATCCTGTTATATCTTCTACGATCATCTAGGGAATCCACTTCCATATAATACACGGCATCTGGCTCATGTACAGTTTCAATCATTGGATATAATTTCTTAGAAACCATAAAATCAGTAATACCACAAGCTTCCATTAAATGAATCCATTCTTTTACTTGTTTGCTTGTAGGGCTTATAGAATCTAACATACATAAAGTAGCATCTACTATTAGCAAGCTATCACCTCCCGCCTCCTAATCGATTACATTCATCAATCATATTGCTTAGAGCATCAAATCAACAACTGGTGTCCCTCCCTCAAAATGTTCCTCACAAATTCGTTCAACATCCTCTATGGTTAAGTGACCATACCATACACCTTCTGGATATACAACGGCAATTGGGCCCTTATCACAGATTCCAAAACAACCAGTGTTACTTAAAATGACCTCGCCAGATAGCTCCCGCTCATTGATTTCCTCCATGAACTTTCTTAAAATGTCTACCGATTTGCTATTGTAACAAAATCCTCTTTGTTGACCAGTGATTGTGCAACTGGTACAGATAAATACATGATATTTTGGTTGAACCATACGCATCCTCTCCTTTCTTTATATGTTCTAGGTTTACACACTACCCGCTGCCTTTACTACAGCATCCTCTATTCGGTCATAGGTTACTATGACAGCAATATTCTGTTTCAAAAGCTGTTTTTTTGGTGATTCTCCGATTCTCATTACTATTACCCCTTTACAATCTGCTACAGCCGAAAGGATGGCTTTGATTTTATCCTCCTTATCTCCACAGTAGTCCACGCCTTCACAATATTCTTTCACCTTACGTTTTTCTATATAGCAAACAGTGTCATTCTTATACTCATAGATATACCATTCCTTTACCTGACCAAAATGTTGATCGATGAGCATACCACTTTTACTAGCCACGGCAAAGCGATAAACACCTTCCTTCTTATCCCTTACTTCAGCTTGATAACCACGATAGTTAAGACTAAGATCATTCTCTAATGTACCAATGGCATCTGCTCGACATTGCTTACAATGTGTCATCTGCTTCAAAATAAGACCACAATCTTTTCTTAACTTCTCTATCTCCTTATTGGTAAGAGAAGACATATGTTCAAATGCACTACCTACAACAGGAAGCATTGGCATGATATTCGTAATATATACCCCTATTTCCTTCATCTTCTTCACAATATCAGGGATATGTGTATCGTTGATTCCTTTTAACGCTACAATGTTCACCTTGCAGATAATTCCCTTTGAAACGAGAAACCTAAGTCCACTGAGCTGATTGGAAAGCAAAATAGCCCCTGCACTCTCCCCTTCATACCTCGTTCCCATAAAATTAATGTATTTATAAATCTTTTCGGCGATTTTAGGGTCAATGGCATTCACAGTAACTGTCACATGAGATACTCCTAGATGAACTAATTCTTCCGCATAAGTCGGAAGCAGTAAGCCATTAGTAGATAAACAAAATGTTACTTCTGGGTCGTAATTCCTGATTAACTCCAACGTTCTTTTTGTCTCTTCAAAGTTTGCTAGAGCATCCCCTGGTCCTGCAATACCCACTACTGTAAGGTTTGGAACTTTCTCTTTTACTATCTTATATCTCTCAAATGCCTCTTCTGGTGTTAATACTTTTGTTGTTACGCCAGGTCTACTTTCATTAGGACAATCAAACTTACGAACACAATAGTTACACTGTACATTACACCTAGGTGCAATAGGGAGATGCATTCTTGCATATTGATGTCCAGAACAGTGATAACAAGGATGGGTAGCTGTTTTCTCCTCTATGGTTTTATCACTACTCTCATTTTTATAATAAGTATCAAAAAGAACCTTCCTAAAAGAATCTTCTTTTCTTGACAACACAGCGTTAGAGATTTCGTCTAACAAAGTTAAAGAGCCCTCATAGCCAATCATTCTAAGTCTTTGGCCTCCAACATGGTCATGAATTGGAAACCCTCTTCTCACCAATGGTATGTTAAGGCTTTCTTCGAAGCGTCTACCATCTGAATTCCCAATCATCACATTACATCCGTACTTTAAGGCTGCCACTTCAATATCTTTAAAATCTGCATCCTCTTTTATAAGAAAATCATTTATAAAATATCTATGTGCGATTTCTTCTAACTCAGATTGTATGAGTCCCTTAAGGTTAGGGAATACAGAACCCGTTGCAGTTACCATAGGCATAATCCCATTCTCCTTACATAACATAACTACCGAAAGGATAAAGTCAGGTTCACCAAATACGACTGCCCTCGCCTCTGCATTGTGCTTATGGCTATCAATCATAGCATCTATATAACGTTCTCTTTGCTCTAAATACTTTGTAGGAATTGGTTTTCCACTAAGTTTACTTAATTCTTTAAGTAATGTATCATTTCCTTTAAGTCCTATTGGCATATCGATTCTCGTATAAGGTACTCCATATTGGTTTAACAACAGCTTTCCTGGTGACTTCATAAGGTCTACATTACTAATCTCAATCGTTGCCCTAGCACCTGCCATTTTCTTGATATCACTAAGCTCTGTACCACCTTCTGGTAACCTACTATAATGAGCTTTATATCCCCCATCTAGATTATCAGACAAATCAGGCATAAGAATAACCTCTAATTCAAAAGCTTCGCATATCTCCTTTAAGGTACGAATATCTGCAGGACTCATGTAGGAGATAATGATATTCACTTTATTATTTTTAGTAGTATCCATCTCAACATTAGATACAATGGAGGCAAGTGCTTCAAAGTATCCTTCGAACTGTGTCCCTCCATAACCAGCTGAATGGGTTGCTATAATCGTGACATCCCTCTTATCTGGGTTCTCTATATAAAAGTTCTCGATAATTCTTTTTATATCCTCACCAATAGTCTCAGCTAAGCATGTAGTTGCAACCCCTACAACTTGAGGATGGTATAACTCAATCAAGTTATTTAACCCTTTCTTAAGATTCTCTTCTCCACCGTATACCGTACCTTCTTCAGTTAATGAAGATGAGGCGATATCTACAGGTTCATTATAATGAGTCGCCATATGACGCCGTATGTAAGTACTACAACCTTGGGAGCCATGTAAGATGGAGACACAGTTCTTGATTCCATAAAACACTGTCATAGCTCCCATTGGCATACACATTTTGCATGGGTTTACATTCAAGTTTACTAATGGTCTTACCTCTGTCTTCATAGGAGCACCTCCCCTCTTACGTACTGCCAAACTGGACTATTCAAACTCTGGTTAATCTCTCTAGTAAAATTATAGACGCCTTCAAATCCTGCAAGTGGATGTTTTCTTTCGTGATTATGATCACAAAAGGCAATACCTAATTTATAAGCTAGAGGCCTTTCCTTTACTCCACCTACTAAGATATCAGCACCTTTTTCCTTCATAAAAGTCTCAAGCTCAGCAGGATTTGCATCATCTAGAATAACGGTATCGGAGTCTACTAACTGTTCTATCACCTCATAATCTTCCTTTTTACCAGTCTGGGTACCAACAACTACTGTTTTCATCCCCATATAATTAAACTGTCGTATTAAAGAAATCGCTTTGAATCCACCACCAACGTAGATGGCTACCTTCTTACCACAGAGATTCCTACGGTATTGATGAAGAAAATCCTCTAACTTATCTGCTTCCTCATTGCAAAATGCTGTTGCTTTCTGCTTCGCTTCTTCGTTCTTTAACGCCTCGGCAATTCTTATTAAAGAGCTAGAGGTATCCTCAATGCCAAAAAAACTTACTTTAATGAAGGGAATCTGGAACTCCTCTTCCATGCGATTGGCTAAATATACGGAAGAACCTGCACATTGGACGATGTTTAACGTGGCTTTGGGAGCCTCTAGCATATTCTTGTAACTAGCATCCCCAGTAAAGGTAGATATCACCTTTATTCCAATCCTATTTAGATAGTTTTTGATAATCCACATCTCTCCAGCCAGATTAAAGTCTCCAAGAATATTAATACCCTCCACCTTATCTTCTGTTTTATATGGTGTTATAATCTGCATTATTGCATCACAAGCCATTTTGTACCCTGTTGACTTATTACCTGAAAAACCTGGGGATTTTACTGGTATTACCTGAATTCCATATTTCTTTGCCATATTGCTACATACAGCTTCAATATCATCTCCAATAACCCCTACAATACAAGTAGCATATACAAAGATTAATTTGGCATCTTCAACATTTACTAATTCTTCAATAGCTGCAGTTAACTTCTTCTCACCACCAAAAATAATATCTGTCTCTCTTAGGTCTGTGCAAAAGCTGTTACGATACAGATCACTGTCACTTGTTAGACTTCCTCTGATATCCCAAGTATAGCTAGAACACCCTATTGGCCCATGAACGATATGATAGGCATCTGTAATTGGATTGAGAACAACCCTTGCCCCGCAATACACACATGCCCGTTGGCTAACAGCTCCAGATACAGAAGCAGAATCGCACATGATTCCATTTCCACTACATCCACCATTATTTTTAAATAAGATAAACTGTTTTCTCTCCTCTAAGACATTATTCTCATGTCTATTACCCATTCTATTACCCCCTATCCATATCAAACTTCAATCCTTTCATAAATACAGAAAGCGAGGGTAAAAAGACGGTGTCGTCTTTACCCCCGCTATGAATTTAAGTAATAATATCCCTTATTAATATCTTCGTCAATGATTTTTATGACAAAACCTATTGTTTCTATCTATGGTAGTCATTCAAATAATCTATGAATCATATGCTAAGGGACATTTTCAATACAAGAACATTACATCACCATCTCGATATCCTTCTCTTCACAATGATTATCCTCGTAATCCATAAGAGCATTGGTAATCTTCTCAACCATTCTCATTCCTCCTTCATACCCGACAATAGGGAAATAAGAATGACAATACCGATCAATAATACCAAATCCAGCTCTCACTAATGGAATATCTTCTGCTCGTGCAATGTGCTTACCATAGGTTCCCCCAATAAGCAAGTCAACTGGTGAATTCTTAATCCATTGGTGTAGTAGAAATAAGTCTGTTGTAGTATTTAATTGATTAGCAGCTTGCACCTTGCACTGTTCAGTTACACCATATTTAGTAAGAAGGGCCTTTCCCTCCTCTTCAAAGGTAGGGCTTGGAGTTCCTGTAATACAATACTTTGGAATCATACCTAACTCTAAACTAAGGGACATCATACCAATTACAAAATCAGGATCTCCATAAATTGCTACCTTTTTTTCGTAAGTATATTGATGGGTGTCAATCATCATATCTACCAAATGTCCTCTCTGTTCTTCCAAGCTCTTAGGTACTGCTTCTGCTGAGAACTCTTGTAGCTTTAATAGTAAGGCATCTGTTGCTTCAACTCCAATTGGATAGGCAATGGTATCGCCTTTCACTTTACATTGCTTTTGAAGAAAATCTACATTAGAAGTGGATACCGTCATACCGATACCAAGGGATTTCTTACAATCTCCTAAAGATTTAATCTCGTCAATGGTTGTTCCCCCTTGTTCATACATAACATACTCACCAGTAGTAGGGGTATCTACTGTACCATCAGTATCAGGAAGCATGATAAATGGTACTCTCATCTGCCTCATTATTGACTTCAACTCTCTATAATCACCTGGGTTCAACCAACCTGGGAAGACTGCTAATTTCCCATTGGAGACTCCTGTTGATTTACTCAAATACTTCATGAAGCCATTTACCATATTAGTAAATCCCGTAATATGCGAACCACAATAACTAGGTGTATTGGCATGAACGATATATTTGCCTTCTGGTAAAGTAGGGCTTATATCAATTAATAAAGCGTTTAAGTCATCTCCAATAGTTTCTGATAGACAAGTGGTATGTACTGCTATGATATCTGGATTATACAAATCAAAAATGTTCTTAACCGCTGTTCTTAGGTTAGAACCTCCGCCAAATACTGAGGCACCTTCAGTAAAAGAGCTAGATGATGCTTGAATGGGGTCCTTGAAATGTCTAGTCAAATACATTCTGTGAAATGCAACACACCCTTGTGAACCATGACTATGAGGAAGGCAACCATGAACACCTAATGCTGCGTATAAGG
>JAEZQN010000390.1 GCA_023441145.1 Bacillota bacterium | reverse complement strand
GTGTATCTATCTTTGGTATGAATCCTTTTGGGTGGAGAGTTGTTGGTACATTATTTGGTGTATTAATGCTTCCTCTTATCTTTTTATTTGCTAGGAGATTATTTAAAAGAACTTGGTTTGCATCAGTGGCATGCCTTTTATTCGCGGTAGACTTTATGCACTTTGCCCAAACAAGAATTGCAACTATTGATGTATATATTACCTTCTTTATTATTATGATGTATTACTTTATGTATCAATATATCACTACTAGCTATTATGATAAGAAGTTTTATAAGAGTCTTATTCCATTAGGTCTTTGTGGTGTGTCAACAGGCTTAGCAATTGCTAGTAAGGTAACTGGCGCATATGCTGCAGCTGGTTTAGCCATTATATTCTTTTGGAATTTAGCTTGTAGGTACAAAGAATACCGTTATGCTTATTCAGATCCAAGTGGTAGTACCAATGGTATTAGTCATGGATATGTGCTAGCTAAGTTCAAGAAAAATACCATACTCACTTTACTGTTCTGTGTGTTGGTTTTTATAATTATTCCATTTATTATTTATACGTTATCTTATATACCTTTTATAGATAAATACACTAGTGAGGATTTAGGCCTTTTAGAGAGAATGTGGAAAAATCAAAGTAGGATGTTTGAATATCATGCCAATCTTAATTCTACCCATCCTTTTTCTTCCACCTGGTATCAGTGGCCAATTCTATTTAGACCAATCTATTATTTTGCAAGGGATATTAATGCTAGTGTTGCAGAAGGAATTAGCTCTTTTGGAAACCCAATTATATGGTGGGGTGGGATCGTTGCCTTTGTAGGAACAATTATCTTCACTATCCGTGAAAAGGATAAGAGAGGTACTTTTCTTATCATTGGGTATCTAGCACAATACTTGCCTTGGGTAATGGTTACCCGTTGTACGTTTATATATCATTATTTTCCTAGTGTACCATTTGTGATTTTAATGATTGTATTTTGTTTTTATCATATTATGTCAAAATATCCAAAAGCAAAATTGTGGATCATGTTGATTATTGCGCTTGCTGTCTTGTTATTCCTAATGTTCTATCCTGTGCTAAGCGGTATGACAGTAAGTAAATTCTATGTGAATCATTTCTTAAGATGGTCACCACAATGGGCATTAATGCCTAAATAGGAGAAAGTATGTTAGCTTATCTGATAAAGACAATAAAAGAATTATTAACAAGCAAGAAGAATATAAGTATCTTTGCAGCTGCTGTTTTGTTGGTTGGGGCTTTGGCCCTAACCGCCAGTGGCGACGAGGAGAAACCAATTAAAGAGAAACCTAATATTGATATAGGAGTAGTGGATAATGATAACTCGGTCTACTCCTCTTTAATATTGAATTATTTTAAAAATACAGAGAGTGTTACCAATTTTGCTAATATAACCCTTGATTCCGAAGTAAATATGAAGAAGCTTTTTGAGGAAGGGAAGTTATTAGCATATTTAGTAATACCCCCTGATTTTGCAAACAGCTTAATGGGGGCGGACTATGTAGCCATAGACGTAGTAATGAATACGTCAAATGTGATGTATTCGGTGCTTCTTAAAAACATGTTAGATAGTTATGGTACATATATTACCAATGTGCAATTGGTTTCTGGAGGGCTTTATCACTTAGGGATAGATATGGGGATGAGCAGTGAAAAGAGAAATCAGATGAATATTGATACCTCATTAGAACTAGTAAAGCTGGCTTTAAATAGAGATCGTTTTTTTGACAAAACGGAGGTATTAAGTATACCTTCTACCCCGGTATTGCAATATTATTTATGGGCGGTATTAGCACTTATGATTCTACTAACAGCAACACTAAGTGGAAGCCGTTTTTTAAAGGAAAGACAACTGGGTACCTATGAAAGATTAAGGATAGCAGGTCATTCTGTTCGTAGCATAGTACTTATCATTCTAATTGTAAATTCGCTGCTATGGGTAATTTGCTTTAATTTACTTTTACCTGTGATTGTCGATTTGATGCAATTAAACATTTCCACAGAGCTATATCTATATGTGAATTTATGCATATTGTTAGCTAACGCCTGTTTCTTATTGGTATCTATTTTTTGTAGAAACAATCAACAGTACTCTATCATATGTACCTTTGGACTAATGTTGATTTCTGTCATAGGAGGAGTGCTAATTCCTATATCATTTCTGCCAGAGCGATTTTTGGTATTCAGTAGAATGACTCCAACCTATCACATGATACAAGACATGATTAAGTTTGTAAAAGGTGCTAATTCTAGAAATTTAATTGCATTTGCTATGGTAACTCTAGTTGTAGTAGTTTCACTTTATGGAATATCCTGCTATGTTCTTTTTAGACAGAGGGAAACTAGAAGGGGGGAGATAGGATGAAGCAATTTATGCAACTACCTTCCTTAATCATGATTAATCTTAAGAATATTTGTTCCAATTATATTGTTATAATTAGTTTTGTTATATCTACAGTCCTTCTAAGTGTGGTGTGTTCTGGTCTTATCAGTGATTATGAAGAGAAAAGCAGTATTCCTATCGGTGTCATAGATTTGGATCAAAGTGATCTTTCACAGTCTACTATAGATAAATTAGCAACTTTAGATGGTGTTGTTTTACATTATGGCACGAAAGATGAATTGTTAGAGAAACTAAAAAAAGAGAGTATATACGCATATTTTGTCATTGATCAAGGGTTTGAAGAAGCTATCAATGGCTATGACTATGCTAACAAAGTGCAGATGATATATCTTGGGCAAAACAGATTTGTATCTATTTTATCTGATATATTTGCTCGGGCTATGATTAAAGATGTCGTTTATAAAGAGGGAGAGCGGCTATATCATACATTTCCCGATTATGAGGACTTAATATATACTACAGATTATAATGAGTATATAAATCACGAATATGAGGTTAATGAATCTTCCTTTGCTTTTGAGTATGAATACTATAATGCTACCGAAAGTGGGGTAGAATCCACAAAGGCTATTTCCAATAACATTATTAGTACGGAGATGTTTTTAGCGTTAGGTGGTATGTTCCTTGTGTTTTTTATTATGCAACTGATCTTTGCAATGGATAAAAGTGCCATCGTAGTGAAACGTAGCCGTCTATCTTTGATATCCTGGTGGACAATGGAATTAGCAGACCTTATTACGTTATTTCTTTTGGAAGGGCTAATGGCGTTATTGGTGATTTGGTATCTTTTTGTACATTTTTCTATCGGGGTAGGGAGTCACCTACTTAGTTTAGTGATTCTAGTAACTGCCTTTTTGTTTACCGTGACTTTGTTTTTCCTATCTATTAGAAGAATGATAGCAAGTAAGAGTATCTACCAGTTTACGGGATTTATCATTTCTCTTGCCTTTGGCGCTATTAGTATATTGGGAATATTAGGGCAGATTAAGGTAGGACAATTATTTGATTTGGCAAAAAAAATACCAAATTACTGGTTTATTGGAGGTATTACTGATATAATACTAGGAGGAAAGACGATCTGTTTTTCAGACGTAGCATATACACTTGGATTATTAGTAGTGTTATATGGCTTCGTTACATTTGCTAAGTATAAAAAACTGGAGAAATAAAATGAATAGAAAATACAAAGAATTGATTAAGTATCTTAATGATGGAAAAAATTTAGAAACAGTATTACCTGAATATGCTAGAGAGCTATCTGGTTTGCTGTATGAGTATTCTCTACTACAGTCAGCTCTAGAATTATATAACTTAAAAGAAATGTTAGAGGATACTAATGAGGTGAAGGAAGATACTTTGCCAATCGTAAATAAGCTTTGCAAATGGATTGGTGAGGTGTTTGAAACAGAAGAAAGTGGAGAGTTTCGTGAAATACATATTCAACAAATAGATGCTATGCGTTCAGAAATAATGGATAAGATGGATTATCTTACTATGTATGCTGACCAGTTACAAATCTATGAATATGTATTAAACCGTAAAGAGTTAGAGTTTGAAGAGGCTAAAGAATCCATACCGGATGAAGCATTTTCTTTAAGCTTATACCAATATATCTTTGCAAATAAGGATAATATTCTAATCAATCAACGTATTCAAGAAGCAGTGGGACAACTTCCTCTTCGCATGCATAAGGCAAAGTTTTTTGAATATTTAAAGGACAGTCTCAATTGTTATAAAGATGCAGATAAAAGCAGTGTTGATACCTTTATCTATATGCTTAAAACCAGTGCAATGATCTATCAACCAAAGAAATCATTGACTCCTTATACCTATTTAAGTGATAGTATTCGTACTCTTAGAGAAGCTAATTATCAAACTCTTAAGAAGAAAGAATATAAAGAGTGCTGTAAGGTGTTAAAGGATACGGCATTAAAGATTACGATACTATCTGACTTTAATTATCAAATAGAGAAGGTTATTAATCATTTATATATACTTCTCTTGGTAAGACCTTATGTATTAGATGTAGATCGTAAGTTACATCTAAACTGCGTAAATATTATCACTTCTACCTTAGAGTGTTTCGATACTTCGTCGAATACGAAGTTAGAAGAAAAGATAGGGAAATTATTCGATGAGCTTTTGGGAATCCAGGAGCAGCATGTTGAGGATTATCAATATTTCTCAGGTGGGTTGTCTAGTATTAAGGAAGGTTATAATGAACTGGTAGAATCTATGACTCTATCCTCTCAGATAGAGTGCCTAAATCTAGCAGATAAACTTTCCGGTAACAGTGTTTTTGCAGATATTCATAAAGTGGAACAAGAGGATAGGGCGACACCAGATTATATCGAAAATCAGTTACAACATTTAATCAATGAGTTGACGGATTTCTTTAAAAATAACCCTCAGTGTATAAATCGAGCTGTTATGGCGGCTGTGTTAAGCAAATTACCGGTGTTTTTCAATAACAGCACTCAGGTTAAGGAATACATTGCCAATTCCTTATCTCAATGTCAGAATGAGGCAGAGAAATCTGTAGCGAAGGAACTATTACTTTCGTTAATGGCCGCTGAAGAATATTAATTATATAGTTAGATGGGAGCGTTGTATGATTAAATGGTACCCGGATTTGTATTTAGATGAAATGGCAAAAAA
The DNA here is from genome assembly GCA_023441145.1 of Bacillota bacterium. GTDB lineage: Bacteria > Bacillota > Clostridia > Lachnospirales > Lachnospiraceae > KM106-2. Next base: position 3,490 of record JAEZQN010000390.1, on the reverse strand, counting down.
AAAGGAAGCAAAGTGGAAAAACAAAATTGAAAAAGGGAAACCTATGCTTGAGGTCTATTGCATATGTATAGCTTTAAATCCGGATAATTTGTTTGATATCATTAACGTAAATGAATTAATGTTTCGTTATTATAAACAAAAAAACCTTGCTATTATTGGTTTGGCCTATGGTAGGACAAGCGCATTAAAGTTGGTAGAAAAGATTGCTTTAGACATCTATCAAAAAACGGATAATTTTGAACCAAAGGTATTCTTTTATGATTACCTCCATGAAATAGAAGGATAGGATGTGAAACGTTGCTAAGAATATTATTATTAATACTTAAAATACTTGGAATCGTTCTTTTTTCTGTCCTTGGTTTGATTTTGCTTTTCACTTTGATAGTACTCTTTGTCCCTATTCGGTATAAGGTAAGGGCAAAGAAGGAAAACGAAACATGGATGAAAGCAAGAGTTAAGTGGTTATTTGGTATCGTTTCTATAGAATGTGATTATAAGGAAGAAAAGCTCACATATTCGGCTCGTATTTGTGGAAAATTAATAGTAAGTGATAAACCAAAGAAAAAGAAGAAAAAGAAAAAAAGAAACAAAAAACCACCAAAAGTGACTAAGGTGATTCAATCAACTAAAGAAGAAAAAGAGGAACTTTTGATAGAGGAACCTTTAAAAGAATCGATAGAAGAACCTTTAAAGGAAACGTTAGACGATACCTTAACGGATTCTTACGATACTACCACATCATTTCATGAATCTCCATTAAAAGAAGAACCGAAGCGTAAGGAGAAGAAGGACTCTAACTCAATATTTCACAGGATAAAGAGTTTACCAAAACGCTTATTTCATCTGCTAAAGAGGATAAAGGATAAAATCCTTTCTCTTTTAATCACTATAAAAAAAGTTTTCAAAAAAATAAACAGAGTAAAGGCTTTTTTGAAGGATACCACCAATCGACTTGGTTTTTCAAAGGTTATTATGTACCTAAAACGTGTGCTAAGGCATATAAAACCAAGAAAATTTGTGCTTAAAGTGAAGTTTGGCACAGGAGATCCTAGTACTACAGGTCAATTATTAGGATTCATTTGTGCAGTATATCCCCTTGCTACAAATAAGTTCCAGTTACAACCTGATTTTGAAGAGAAAAAGTTAATAGGAGAGTTGTATGCCAGAGGTAGAATCCGCGTGTTCACGTTACTGGTAATAGCTATAAAGGTCCTTAGAGACCAAGATGTTAAAAGACTTAGACAAAATATAACGAAGTTAAAGGAGGAATTATAATGGGTGACAATAGTTTTAGTAGTACAATAGAATCTTTATTTAAAGGAATGGATAGTTTTATTACGACAAAAACAGTAGTGGGTGAGGCTATTAAGTTTGATGATGGTACAATTATACTGCCTTTGGTAGATGTTACCTTTGGTGTAGGTGCAGGTGCCTCCCAAGATGAAGGGAAAAAGAATAATGGTGGAGGCGGAGGTCTTGGTGGAAAAATCACTCCAAGCTCTGTATTAGTAATAAAGGATGGTACCACGAAACTTGTAAATGTAAAGAATCAGGATAGCATTACAAAGCTATTAGATATGGTGCCTGATTTTGTTAATAAGTTTACAAAAGGTAAAGATAAAAACGACGATGATTGTGCTACCACAGAGGAATAGAAAGAAAAATTAATTTGTAAAAAGGCTTGCATATTTTTATTGGTTCTGATACAATACTTTTTGTGTGTAAGTCGTATTGACATTGTAATATTAATTGCTAATTAATGCGAGAAGTTACGCTAAGGAGGTGCTTTCAATGGCTAAATGCGCAATTTGCGAAAAAGGTGCTCACTTTGGTATTGCTGTGAGTCATTCACATAGAAGAAGCAATAAAATGTGGAAATCTAATGTTAAATCTGTTAAGGTTAATGTAAATGGAGCTTCAAAAAAGATGTATGTTTGTACTTCATGCCTTAAATCTGGTTTAGTTGAGCGTGCTTAATGAACATATATTTATAGCATTATACGAGAAGAGAGGGATTCAAAATGCGTCTGTGTTTTGAGTCCCTTTTATACATGGTGATTTATCGCTTTTAAAATAAATGAATTACTAGTTGCAGAATAAATTATAGCCTAAAAATAAGAAACCTATAATGATTGCAATTGCAAGTAATCCATTTGTTATAAAGAGCATTATGGTCATACCAATGGCCATCCAAAAAAGGATAAAACCGATCATTCTTTTCATACAATCACATCCGTATATTGTGTGAGTACTCACAACATATTTATATAATATATATGCATTTGATTGTAATCATAGGCGTATGATTGTTTGATAAATGTTATTAAAAAATATATATTTCTTTTTTTGTGAAAAAAGGGTATAATAAAGAAATAATATGCGCCAAATCAGGAATACCTGATAATATATTGAATTGGAGGGTTAATATGAAAGGACATATGAATACTCAAATTGGTGAAATATTAATCGACAATGATGTTATTGCAAAATATGCTGGTTCCGCTGCAGTGGAATGCTTTGGTGTTGTTGGAATGGCTTCTGTTAACGTTAAAGATGGATTTGTTAATCTGTTAAAAAGAGAAAATATTAGCCATGGTGTTAATGTAGTTATAGAAGAGAATAAAATAAGCATCGATCTTCACATCGTTGTAGTATATGGTGTTAGCATTTCTGCAGTTGCAGAGAACCTTATTAGCAATGTGAAGTATAATGTAGAAGAATATACTGGAATAGAAGTCGAAAAGATACGTATTTATGTAGAAGGTGTGCGTGTAAATGACTAATTTTATAGATAGGTAACTTTTAAGGAGGAACAATTCAGTGGTTATAAAGAATATAGATGCTAAGACTCTTCAAAAATGTTTTCTTGCCGGAGCTCAAAGTATCGAAGCACAAAAGGAATATATTAATGAATTGAATGTATTCCCTGTACCAGATGGTGATACAGGAACAAATATGACGTTAACAATTATGTCTGCTGCAAAAGAAGTTAGCGGACTTACTGAAGTAACTATGGAAAATGTAGCTAAAGCGATTTCTAGTGGCTCTTTAAGAGGGGCAAGAGGTAACTCTGGTGTTATCTTATCTCAGCTTTTTAGAGGATTCACAAAGGAAATCAAAGAGCATGATAAGATAAATGTTACTATTATGTCTAATGCTTTTCAAAAAGCAGTAGAAACAGCATATAAAGCTGTTATGAAGCCGAAAGAAGGTACTATTCTTACCGTTGCTAGAGGTGGTGCAACCAAGGCTGCAGAACTTGTTGGAGAAACAGATGATTTAGTTGTATTTTGCCAAAAAGTATTAGATCACATGGAGGTTGTACTTAAACAAACTCCAGATATGCTACCAGTACTTAAGGAAGCTGGAGTTGTAGACTCTGGTGGACAGGGATTGGTTACTGTACTACGTGGAGCATTCGATGCTTTATGTGGTAAGGAAGTAAATATTGAGATTAAACCAGTTGTAAAAGCAACTGGAACAATAAATG
>JAEZQN010000343.1 GCA_023441145.1 Bacillota bacterium | reverse complement strand
TAGTGTTTTGTCAAATTCATATAGACCTCCAACCACCACAAAACCTTATACTATAGTGTATTAAGCACAGTATGTCTATATGTATGTAAAGAAAACGCACTCAACGATATCGAGTAATTGCTCCATCGTGAGTGCGACTTTTTATTTCTTTTCTATCATTACAGTTGCGATATCATTTTCGTCATAGGAACTACTAATAATTTCATGGTCTGCTTGTCTTGAGTAAACCCCTGCAAACTTTCCATTATACACATAGAGCCCTGTTAGATTAGAATATCGACCAAATTCTGGATTTTTCTTGTGATAATCAATATTATAGCTTCTATATGGCATTACAAATTCCTGCATAATATAAGTCCCGTTGTTGTTTTGGGCCACAAGCTTTTCCCATTGTTCCTGTGAGAAGTTTACTCCAGCAAACACTCCTCTTGCACCGTAGGAATCCTTAGGTTTGATAATCCATCCATTCTTATTATCTAGTAGCCCACACTTCTTAACCTCATCATCACAAAGAGTTACTGTGTATGGAATGTGTTCCTTAATAAACTCTATCTCCTCTTTGGTAAGGAAGGCATGGGTTCTTTCTAAATGTAGAATATAGAAAAGAATCTTGTCATGAATGATATGAGTACAGAAGCTTCCGACTAAGCAAACCTTATGTTCCTCAACGGCCTTTAAAAAATCCTTAACCTCTTCTTCCCGCTCTAAGATATCGGAAGTCACAGCCCTACGGTAGATGGCATCAACGACTTTACCAGATTTAGAGTATAAATGAGTTCCGTCAAAGGTTAAGTCCCTTATCTCACATACCTCAGCTGTAAAGCCTGCTCGTTCAAAGGCTTTACGGAACTCTTCGAATTCATACATAGAACAGCCAAGCTCCAGAAAGTCTACAATAGCTACGTGTGGATTTTCTACCTTATATTCATAGGTATTGTATATGCTTTTAAACTCATTTGCCCAAGTATCAAAGAGCTCAAAGGAAGTAATCTTATACTCCTTACTTAACTCCTCATATAAGGCTGTTTTGGTAAAAGCAATGTTTAACTCTCGATCTTCATTCATAGAACTACAACCATCCGCATTAAACTCACAGAACTTAAAGGTATAATCCTTTTCATTAAGAAATATATCGATTCTTGTAATTGGCAATAGATTCTCATAATGAGGGGTATTTAAAATCATCTTCTCAAGCTTCTCTTGAAAACCAAATAACTGACGATAATCCTCTTGTTCTAGGTATTCCTTTATGATCTTTTTTAGGATCCCATACATGGTATCTGCAACCTTCTTTATATAATTAGCTGCATCTACGGGAAACATTTTAGGCATATAAAGGGAATAAATTGTTTCTCCGTGATATTTAGCAGTAGACTGATCCATGTAATCTAAATAGTCCTTCGCCTTCTTTTTATTCTCCTCCCAGTTTTCCTCGATGATTTTCTTACAGTATAAATTCATTTCTTCCATATTTATGTTTGTCATGTTTATCCTCCAATGTCTCTACAATAGCAAGCTACCTTTGTTTAAAATAGACTTCTTATATTCTTCTAAATAGGCAACTTCTATGTCTTGTAAATTACTAATTACAATACCATATAGCTGTGTCACAATATCTTTCATCTTATAGTTATAGATTTGACCTTGAATCCCATCTGTTTGAATGACAGTGATCAGGTCATGAGTGAAGTTTGGATGATCTTTAACTAACTCATCTACATACTTTTTCACCCGACTAACGTCTGAAAATAGACCCTTTATAAATAATACATAAGCATAAACAGAACCATATGGCATACTGTCCGCTACTCTAATTTCTAAGTAATGCTTTAACCGTATCATAGGAAATACCATAGATAAAACATGCTCGATATCCTCATCCGTCATAAGACGTTTTTCAAATACTTCACTAGCAGCTTTTTCTGTGGCAATATCCTCATCCTTCTCTTTGTCTACAATAAGCGGAGTGTTATACACAAAATCTGCATACCTACTAAAATTAATGGTCCCATCCTGTAAATATGGCTCTACATCCACCCGAGCATTGTCTACATGCTCCCAAATTTCCATTCTCTTAATTGGCTTACTATTCTCTTGCCCTTCAAAGATTGGCATATTATCACTTAGCATTGCAAGAATAGGATAAAGGGCATAAGCCACCTTATATTTTTCGGAGAAGTCCTCTTCACTATAATAATCAATAGAAACCTGAGTAGCTGCTGTTCCCTTCATCATATACTGACCATAAGGACCAATCTTGTCAAAATGCTCCTGCATAAATCGGTACCGATTCTTCGGAATCAAATCTAATTCCTTAACCTTGTTCTTAGGCTGATATCCTGCGGTAATCAGCTCATATCCCCATTCCAATAATATTGGCATCAACTCAGCCATAAACTGATCATAAATGGCCTGAATGCTTTTACCATCTGTTTGAGGTCCAATGCTTACCTCTAACTGAGCTGCTGGTTCTATAGAGACGGCTAACCCAGGTCTTCCTAGGCCAATGAGATGTCCTTCAGAATAAGCAGATTCCTCATAAAAAGGTTTTATACGCTCTAATAATACTTCTATCCCTCTCTCCCCGTAGTAGCTGACACTATCCTTGGTATTTTTGTCTACCACATAATGCTCTAACTCCAAGCCTATGGAAAAAGGGGTAGCTACTTGTTTACAACCCTCTTCAAAATGCTTTATGATTCGATTTATATTCTCTTTCTTATAATCCATATTATATTTACCAGGGAAACACTTTCCCCTCTCCTAACTTCATTTACAATTATATTGTTTACAGTTTTTTTAAACATCTAAATATAATTGATATTATAGCACACTTTTTTACTTTTACTAGTATAAATTAAGAATCATTCCTATTTTTATTAAATTGCACATTTTTCTATTATATGATAATATGTGTGTTAGAATTTATTTAAAGGAGATAGTACCAATGATGACTTTACTTTTTGAAAATGCCAAGATGAACTGGATTGCTGTAACTGGTCTTCTATTTGCATTTGTAGTCACTTGTATATTACTGAAGTATTTTAGCAATAAACTCCCTAAGGATATGGGAAGAGATTATGCACACGATGGCAAGCTATCTGCTGGTAAACCAAGAGGTGCAGGTTTCTTATTTATCATCGTTTTTATTATTGCAACCATACTATTTGTTCCTTTTAATCGGGAATATCTAATTTATCTTATTTTAATCGCCGCTGCCATGTTAACTGGCTTCTTAGATGACTGTTCTAAGGCACCTTGGGGCGAATACAAAAAAGGGCTTTTAGATTTACTTATCGCTGTGATGATTGCCATTACCTTTTTGAATTTCAATCCTAATACAGTGAATTTTGCACTCTTTGGGACTACTATTAAGATCCCTAATATTGTATTTGGTATATTAGTTGTAATACTTGTTTGGATATCCATTAATGTTACCAACTGCTCCGATGGAGTGGATGGACTTTCAGGAACCTTAACCATTATTACCCTCATAACCATATATGAAATTGGACAAATAAAAGGGACAAGCCCAGAGTTTAATTTCATCATACTCATTTTTGTGATTTGTATTCTAGCATATCTTTGGTTTAATGCTACTCCAAGCATTTTGATGATGGGTGATGCAGGTTCTCGTGCTATGGGACTCTTTATTGCCATTGCCATCTTAAAAACAGGTAGTCCCTTTTTATATATCCCAGTTGCCTTCCTATTAATCGTGGATGGTGGTTTAGGATTAGTGAAGGTATCTCTGCTTCGCTTCTTAAAAATAAGAATTCTAACCAATGTTAGAACTCCAATTCACGATCATGTACGTAAAGTAAAGGGATGGTCGAATACCCAAGCGGTTTACCGTTTTGCTATACTACAAATTATGATTTCTCTAGCCATATTATATATGATAAAATAACATCCTAACACATTCTTAATAGTACGACGAGAGAGTTCATGCTCCATAAGAACATGAACTCTCTCGTCGTCTTATACATAAGAATTGGTTCTATTTCCCATCCTTAGATGTCTCTGATAACTTTATTACATCCTCTATTTCTTCAATAGATAACCGAGTATATTCACTAAGTTCTTGAATCGTAGGAGTCCTTCCTAACTCTCTAGCCAAAGCTTCTGTAGCCTCATGCACTAAGGTAGCCTTAGCTACAACGGTACTTTCCCAATCCTTATCCTCTACAGACTCATCAATGTAATCTTCCATGGCTTTCTTAATGGACTCTCTAATATACTCTTCCACTCTAGTCACCTGGCTATCTCCAAGAAGGCGAGACAAAACACTTATTAAACCAAGATTACCTTCCTGCAATAAATCTTCCATATTTACTTGGTGAATACGATAATCATTAAGCATAGCAACAACTCTTGGTAACCATAGATCAACAAGAAGCTGAACTGCTTCCTCATCCCCTTTTGACAACCTTATATAAAGTTTACTTTCCTCTTCCTTAGAGATAGAAGGAAGGCTCTTTATATCCTCCTGATACAACTCAAAAAGGTGCGATTTCTCTTCGCTTTCCTCTAGTTCTTCATTCTCCTGTTGTACTTCCTCCTGCAATTCTTCCCCTTGCTGCTCCTCCTCTTTTGGCTGAAGAATATACTGGTAAACCAACTCCTGCTGTTCCTTTGTCAGCTCTATATCACTAAAATATGACATAACCTCTTCTCTAGATAAAGGTTCATGGGATGTCCTTGTAAGCTCTGCTACAGACCGTAAGGTCTCCATAAAGTTTGTTCTATCAATCATAGTTTCCTCCATAATGGGTAACTCCCTAATATCTTCATTAAGCGCTCCTATTATATCACAGACTGATCAGACAAACTAGGCTATTTTACCTTTATTTTTAATGGCTTAGACCATCCACTATAATATTTTTTTCCTGATACCGTTTTATATGTTCTGATTCGTACATAACAAATCTTCTTTGCTTTTAATTTTGATAAGGTATAGCTTTGCTTTTGATATCCTTTTACCGTAACAGCTTTACTAGTAGAAAACTTACTATTATAGGCATACTGTATTTGATATCCAGTAACCTGTGATTTTTTTATCCATGCTAGTCTTACACTCTTACTTTTCATCTTACTGGATGTGATCGAAGTACTTGTAGGATTAATATTAAAGTAATAGGTTTTCTTACCGGTAAAATTACCT
>JAEZQN010000338.1 GCA_023441145.1 Bacillota bacterium | reverse complement strand
ACATAAAGACAGGTAAGAGTATTCTTTGAATTACTGTTTGATAAGCTAACTCTAGCCTTTAAGCCATAGTAAGCTTTCGGAACAAAATTACGAATCTCTTCTTCTCTTTTTGCAATCATAGTAAGGGTAGGTGTCTGCACACGGCCACAGGACAGGCTTGCATTGTATTTACAGGTAAGAGCCCTTGTAGCATTGATTCCTACTAACCAATCTGCCTCAGCCCTAGAAAGAGCTGCATAGTATAAGTTATCATACTCTCTTCCCTCACGTAAGTTGGCAAACCCCTCTTTGATTGCCTTATCTGTTACAGAAGAAATCCATAACCGTTTAACTGGCTTTCTTACTCCTGACTTAGTTAGGATTAGTCGGGCTACTAGCTCTCCCTCTCTACCGGCATCTGTTGCAATAATAATCTGCCCAACGTCCTCTCTCTTTAGTTGGGCTTTTACTGCTTGATACTGTTTGGAAGTTTGCCTAATTACCTCTAACTGTAAGTTATCTGGAAGCATTGGAAGGTCGGATAATCTCCACTCCTTATATTTTGCATCATACCCTTCTGGATCTGACAAAGTTACTAGATGACCCAGCGCCCAAGTGACAATATAGGTGTCCCCTTCTAATGCTCCATTTATCTTCTTATTGCATTTTAAAACACGGGCAATATCTCGCCCTACGGATGGTTTTTCTGCAATTACTACTATCTTTTTACTCATTTTTGTACTCCTCACAATTTGATACGCTATTGTATATTATACACATATTGCAGAAAAACACAAAACACTTCTATTCTACTCATCTTCGTCATATAAAGCATTTAATTTCTTGTCTAAGTTACTACAAATCCTATGTCCACGTATAAAAAAGTAAATGGCAGAAACGATTAAAATTGCTGCACATACAATCCCCTCGGGAGCTTTTAATATATTATATAAACTAATTGCTGCCACAATCATACTGACAACTGTTCTCATATAGGATAAATGTGTACGTTCGTTAGCTAACCTTGTACGATCCACAGCCAACCAATCATTCAGTGTCAATTCATCGGGTTGTTTGTAAATACCTTGTATCTTCACAATATCTCCTCCTTTTCGTAACTATACACTTAAATCTTTTTTTGAGTATTTTACATAGGCAACCACAATACAAGCAATCGTAATCACTAGTCCAATGGATAAATACTCAAGTGGTATTGATGTTTCTTTAAACACAGTATCTGCATCACTATAGTAAAATGGTGTAATGAAATGTATATGTTCTACTGATTTTGAAGCATTACCAAGCAGGTGAAGAAAATACAAAATAAGAGAGATACCTATTCCTATACCAATATTTAACTTTCTAATATAGGAAGAGATAACAAAGCAAATAGCACCAATTTGAAGATGCATAATAAGCTGAGCTAAGTGAAATAGTAATAATTTATCCCACTCAACATTTTCTCCTATGATTGCAATGCCAAACAGGCTCCAAAGTAAGCAAAGAATATTAAAAGCAACAATAAGGGAACCTGTTGCAAATAGTTTTTGCGTAATAAAGTATTTTCTACTATTTGGTGTAACATAGATATACTCTGTGGTATGGTATGCCTCTTCCTTAGCAAGAATGCCTGTTCCTAAGACTGCTGCAAACATAGAACCACCAAGAGATAGCATCACACCTGCTTCTATCCCATAAAAGCCCATTATATTCCCCATCTGAAGAGTCTCCATATTAAACATCATACTTAAGGCTCCAAGGTTGGCATACATATCGGTCATATTATCCAACTCTCCCTTCATTGTCGGGAAAATAAGTAGCATAATGAAAGCCATTCCACCTACAGAGGTACTCCAAATCAGAAGAGATTTAATATTCATTTTAAATTCATGCTTAAAAAATGTCATTTATTTCTCCTCCTTTTCATAGAAATGCATAAATATTTCCTCTAAGCTAGGATCTGTAATACTAAGATCGTGAATAGGTATTCCATTAAGAGCACTGACTAAATCCTTAGGGTGACCTTTATATAAGAAGTCAAATTCATCATTTTGTTGCCTAACATCTACAATAGCACCAAGATTCGGTAATTGGTTAATACCCTTGATACTTACTCGCTTCATGTTGGTTTTTGCCAGTTCCTCTACAAGACCACTTACAACTATCTTCCCTTCTTTTATAATGGCAGCCTTCTTACAATGCTCCTGTACCTCTGCTAATACGTGGGAAGAAAGAAAGATGGTTACTCCTTTTTCATTTCTCTCTTTAAGTTCGGCAAAAAACTCTTTTTGCATCAACGGATCCAAACCAGAAGTAGGCTCGTCTAAGATAAGAAGTCTAGGATTATGTTGCATAGCACATACAATACTGACCTTTCTTCTATTACCAAGACTTATATCTTCAATTTTCTTCTTTGTATCAATCTGAAAACGCTCACAAAGTCTTAAAGCTGTCTCAGAGCAATCCTTCCTATGTAAATCTGCAGCTAATTTGATAACACGCTCCACTTTTAATTGCCCATAGAACTGTGCTTCCGAAGGCATGTATCCAATCTCCTTTAAGATATTTATCACTTCCGTAGTACAATCCTTTCCAAATATATAGCCTTCCCCAGCAGTAGGCTTAATCATTCCTAATAGTAGCCTAATTGTCGTACTTTTACCAGCACCATTTGGACCGATAAACCCAAAGATATCGCCCTCTTCAACTATCAAATTACTATTAAGAATTCCTATAGCTTTCCCATAATACTTTGTTAGATTCTTAGTTTCAATAGCATTCATATGATCTAATGTTTTCCCAAGGAAAACACAACCCCCTTTCAACTTTATAAACCTATCATATATCAAAATTCTCTCTTATACCATATGTGTTTAGCAAATTAATGAATTTCTAATTTGCTATGAAAACATAAAAAGAGAGACCCTTGAATATAATAACAGGTCTCCCTTTGCGACTTTATAATTTATAAAAACTCTCTTAAATCTACCATTAGTTTTTCTTCTACTTTAATAATCTCTCTAGTTAATCCCTTTGCTTCTTCATCCGCCTTATCATACTCATTAAGGTATTTACAAAGAGATTTAATGCCCATATTACAACCATCTATCATCAAATCTGCAATCTCTTGATCTCCAGGATGCTGCATCATCTTCCAGTTTGTTTTCATGTAAGACATAGCCTTGGCAATAGGATTTGGGTCCTTCTCAGAGTCATGATGCTTATTTAATAACACATGAGTCTGATCTCCTAATTTTTCATGGGTCGTTTTGCTCTCCACGATTAAATTTTTTAATTTTTCACTTTTAATTTTATCCATTACCTCATCAAAGGAAGAAACCGCCATTTTTATTCCTGCATTGCATTCCTTTAATAAATCAATTGTATTTTGCTCTGACATACTAACATCCTTTCTACATATTTCATTTCTTTAATAGATTCTCCATATCTGTCACCTTTAATTCCCTTAATGATTGATTTAAGAAAACAAATACTAATATTAGAATCAAAAAAATTCTAAGAAAAGGAGCCCTATGATGAAAAAATATGTTATTCCTATCGGTATCCTATTAATTTTTCTTGAAATAAAAACGGTCCCTGTGTATGCATGGGGAAGCAGTAAACATCAAGAGTTGGTGGAAAGTAACAGTAGTTATGGAAAGCTTACACCTTCTCAGATTAAGCTAACAAGCTATTGTGCGGTCTTAGCAGATGATAAAGCGTTTCGGGGTGGAGGTCTCCACGGTACCAGTAACTATGTAAAAAATCTGGAGTTTCTATATAACTGTGCATACAATCTGAAAAACAATGTAAAGGACCCAATCAATTCAGCCTTAGACACAAACTATAACGATCCTATTTATAAGAAGCTATATGAAAGGATAAATCTCCTATTATCCAAAAAACTACTCCCTGGGGAGGAGGAAAAAAGCAATTCTGCTAAAGCTGCTAAAGTACTTGGTTTCGCCTGTCACCTAACAGGTGACATCTATGCTCACCGAACTATCGTACCAATAGACGCTGACAAAGTACAATTTGAAAAAACTTGGGATAGATGGACAGCTAATATACCAAACAAGAAGGATGCAAAAGGAGATAAGCTCCCAACCTTTGCGATGTTATTTGGTAATGCCTTAGAAGAAAATGGACAAGGTAGATTACTCATTAAGGATGGTAAAGCCTCCTTCTTATCCATCAAAGGATGGGCTGCCCAAAGCAAAAAGGGAGAGAATTACGCTTTATATATTGCACGTGCTTTTGAGGATAACCCGGAGTTTTATCAGGCGCGGTACGAGAAAGGTGCCATGGAACTAACAAAGAATATGCTCACACTGTATGGTGAAAACCGCAGTTTTGATGATAAATATATTTTTAAGACCAGTTGCTTAATACCTCTTCAACCTGCCGGACAATAATTTCATAAACAAAAAAGGATGGTTTAATGATAATGATTATTTAGCATTAAACCATTCTCTTGTTACTTCTTTACCTAATAAAAGCATTCATCTATGTTTTCATCTTTGTGCATATTATATAAAAATTATACACTTTTTTGTATATAATTTACGTTGTAAAAAGACTAAAAGGAATGTATAATTTTGTCAGTTTGACACTATTTAGAAACGTAGGTGGTTAATTATGTTAACTGATTTACTTCATAATCCTATATTTTTTATTGTGCTAATTGGATTAATACTGCTTATCCTATTCATTGTTCATATTGAGAGACCTCGTATAACCAACAATTCTCTAGATGCAGATATAACCAATCCCGTATACCATGTACTAGAAAGTGCAGAACACAAGAATTGCCGACTTATCTTCTGTCAAGCAGATTGCTACAGAGAATTCGGACATATGTTAGAATGTAATATACATAACGTAGAAAAGGAATGGGTACATGTAACCTATCCAATAAACACAGAGGACGATATTCATAAGATTATTAGGATGGATAAAATCTCTTCTGTGGAATTTATTGACGATACGATTGCAATCTAAACTAAAAAGGCTGTGGTAACAATACTACCACAGCCTTTCCTATTTATTATGGTTCAATGACAGCCTTACCGCCCATATATGGACGAAGAGCTTCAGGAATACGGATACTTCCGTCTTCATTTAAGTTATTCTCGAGGAATGCAATTAACATTCTTGGAGGGGCAACTACTGTATTGTTTAAGGTATGGGCAAAGTACTTACCGCCCTCTCCTACAACTCTAATCTTTAATCTTCTAGCTTGAGCATCTCCTAAGTTAGAGCAGCTACCCACTTCGAAGTATTTATTCTGTCTTGGAGACCATGCCTCTACATCGATGGATTTCATTTTAAGATCTGCTAAGTCACCAGAACAACATTCTAATGTTCTTACTGGAACATCAAGACTTCTAAATAAATCCACAGTATTCTGCCATAATCTATCAAACCAAATTGGGCTTTCTTCTGGTTTACATACCACGATCATTTCCTGCATTTCAAACTGGTGAATACGGTAAACGCCTCTTTCTTCAATACCATGAGCACCCTTTTCTTTTCTAAAGCAAGGGGAATAACTTGTTAAAGTATGAGGAAGAGTATCCTCTTGCACTATGGTATCAATGTATTTCCCAATCATAGAATGCTCGGAGGTACCAATTAGATATAAGTCTTCTCCTTCGATTTTATACATCATAGCATCCATTTCTGCAAAGCTCATAACACCAGTCACTACGTCACTACGAATCATAAATGGTGGTACGCAGTAAGTAAAACCACGATCAATCATAAAATCTCTAGCATAGGAGATTACAGCGGAATGAAGTCTTGCTATATCACCCATAAGGTAGTAGAAACCATTACCCGCAACCTTTCTAGCAGCATCTAGATCAATTCCACGTAATTTTTCCATAATCTCTGTATGATATGGAATTTCAAAATCTGGAACAACTGGATCACCATAGCGCTTTACTTCCACGTTCTCACTATCATCCTTACCAATCGGAACACTTGGATCAATTATATTGGGAAGTGTCATCATAATGGTCTTAATCTTCTCTGCAAGCTCTGCTTCCTTCTTCTCTAGCTCGGCAAGACGGTCAGACTCTTCAGTAACCTTCTTTTTCAGTTCTTCGGCTTCTTCCTTCTTACCTTGAGCAAAAAGGCCACCAATCTGCTTACTGATTGCATTTCTATCTGCACGTAATGAATCTGCCTCTTGTTTTGCATTTCTACTTTCCAAATCTAAGGCAATTACTTCATCTACAAGCGGAAGTTTGTTGTCCTGAAATTTATTACGAATGTTTTGTTTAACAATTTCGGGATTTTCCCTGACAAATTTTATATCTAACATGATATCTCCTCCAACTTTATCTAAACAGCCTATTATTCAGCCTTAAGTTCTTTTAATCCTGAATGCTTAGAGTCAATTCCACCCTCTTCAAAGTAAACATTATACCATACAAGGAATACGTAAATAAGCCATATACGACGATAATTATCCTTCTTACCTGACTTATGCTCTTCTAGCATCTGTAATAACTTCGTTCTGTGGAAGTACTTTCCAGCAACTTCACTTGAGAACGCACTCTTTACCTCATTATAGTATTTGTCTTCTTTTAACCAAAGAGCCATAGGAATTGGGAAGCCCAGTTTCTTTTTCTCTGCCGTTTGTTTTGGCAACTCCTTATATGCTACCTTACGGAAGATATATTTCGTTGCATTCTTGGTTACCTTATATTTTGGTGGTACCTTTTTCGCTACATTAAATACCTTGCGATCAAGGAATGGCACACGAACCTCCACAGAGTTTGCCATACTCATCTTATCTGCTTTAAGAAGAATATCTCCTGGAAGCCAGCATTTCATATCAATATACTGCATCTTGCCAAGATCATCTAAAGCTTCTGCTTCTTTATAGTACTTCTTAACATAATCATACGCGGATGGTGCTCCTACTGGGCGCTTTAAGATAGCCTCTCTGTCCTTCTTAGAATACACATTGGCATTTCCAATAAAAGTCTCTTCAATCGGCTTACAGCCACGAATGATAAAACTCTTACCCTTCACATTTGGCAAATGAGTTGCTAACGCTCCTAAAGGCTTCTTAATAAACTTAGGAACCTTCTTCCAACCTTTTAAATCCCAAGTCTCATGGTAAATGTTATAGCCACCAAAGAATTCATCCGCACCTTCACCTGACCAAGCAACCTTTAGTCTCTTTCTAGCTTCCTGATTTACAAAATAAAGAGCTACACTGGCAGCATCTCCCAAAGGCTCGTCCATATAATACATAACAGAAGGTACGATATCCCAATACTCCTCTGTAGTAATTACCTTGCTATAATTCTCAACACCAATTAATTTAGATAGATTACGTGCATAGCTAATCTCATTAAATTTGCTCTTTTCATCTAAAAAGCCAACAGTAAAGGTCTTACACTCTCCAAGTCCTTTTGCTACGTAACTAGAATCCACACCACTTGATAAGAAGGAACCAACCTCCACATCACTAATCTTATGAACCTCCATGGAATCCTTTAAGGCTGCTTTAATCTCAGCTTCCAGTGTTTCCTCAGATACATTATCATCTGGAGTAAACATTGGGTTGTAGTATTGCTTCACAGTTAATTTCTTATCTTTCCATAAAAGATAGTGGCCTGGCTCTAATTTGTAGATTCCCTTAAAGAAAGTTTCTGGAAGAACAGAGTACTGAAAGCTTAAATACTGCTCTAGTGCCTCCTCATTTACAGTTCTTTGATAAAGGGGATATTCCAAGATACTTTTTATCTCAGAGCCAAATACTAAGGTATCCTCTACTACTGCATAGTAAAATGGTTTAATACCAAAGAAATCCCTAGCAGCAAAAAACGTTTCCTGTTTTTGATCCCAGATACCAAAGGCAAACATACCACGAAGCTTATTAAGTAGCTTTACACCGTATTCTTCATATCCGTGAACTAGAACTTCTGTATCCGCAAGATTTGCAAAGGTATGACCAAGCTCAGTAAGCTCTTCCCTTAACTTTGGAAAGTTATATATCTCTCCATTAAATACAATTGTTACTTCCCCATTCTCATTTTGCATAGGTTGTGCACCATGATCTAGGTCAATAATACTAAGACGTTGAAAGCCTAAAGCAGCCTTGTCATCTATATAATGTTTTGCATCATCTGGACCACGATGATAAATTTTCTTCATCATATTGGATAATACTTGTTCTCTGTTATATCCTCTCGTAGTACCAACTATTCCACAAATTCCACACATGTTCTATTACCATCCACTTTCTATTCTTACTCTTCTGCATCTTAGACCTGTGATTTAAAGATATAAAGCCTAGTTACAAAGGTGTCCTTATAATTGGAAAATAAGGAATAATCCCTCATTTCTACCATTAGATTCTCCCCATTACTACTAAGCTCCATACCTACTACATCTTCAGCACCCTGATACATATACTTTAATTCTTTCTTTTCAACACTATACCGCACGATATCCCAAACCTTAGTTTTTATAGGATCAGTATAGGTTTCAGACATTTGACGGCTAGAAAAGTATAATGTACTACCGTCTTTTGACACGGCTAAATGACCAACTTCTCCATTAACATCGTTACAAATTGTAATCCATGAAGACGTATCCAAATTATACATCATTATCTGTTGAGCTTTGCCTTGGACATAGATACCTTGATTGCCAAGCCAATAGTTATCATAGAGAGAGACAGCTTTATTAATCGTATACTGCTTTGAGGGGTTCAATATATTAAATAGGTATACCCATTTGTCATTCTTAGAATATAAAAGAATATCTCCATTATCATTCATCTGAAGGCTATAATTATACACCTTATTATTAAACTTCCAATCACTTAACTCTAAAAGTTCCGTGGACTCTCCGTCTACAACATTGTAACACTTAATACTATACACTCTTTCCTTGCCATATCTCCAATTATTATAATAGTAATCTTCGTCAAGTGCAACAACATGTTGCGGTTCCCCAATATATTTCCAACCATATACCAGTTGATTTCCAACCTTTGACCAACAAAAAACAACCTCAAAAAGAGATGGTGGTATGATTTCTGGATCATATCGGTTAATCAAAGTATACTTATTATTTAAGTAGTCATAAAGCATGAGATAGCGTGCGTCTGATACTCTTCTTTCAAAAAACATATATTCTCCGTTTGCAGAAACACCAAGAGGAATATCATAGTAAGCCCACTCTACTCCCTTTGTTGTGTCCGAAAACCCATACATAAAATCTACTTTATTTATATAATTGGTATTTTCAGAATTATTATACTGATTTAAAATGATTCGGTTTGTTTCTGTAGGACTCCACCAGGCCGTCCTACTCTTGGCTAATTCCTCATGTCCATAAGTACTGACATTATAGCAATAGTCATATATTCTATCAATGTTTATAAACGATTGATCATCTTCATCCTCAGCTATACTATCTAGAATATATGTTTTTTTCTCATATCTGTTGCATCCTGTCAGTAAAAGTATCACTATGATACTTACTGACAATAACCTATGTCGTTTCATAATTATCACCCAACCATACTTTATCTATTAACAGAATTCTTAGTCTTTAAAACCCGCAGAAAAACGAATCAAAAAGCATGTCTTCCCCTGCTTACTGCCTACTTGAATATCTCCTTGATGCTCTCCCATAATTTGCAAACAGATAGAAAGTCCTAGACCAGAACTTCCTTTTTCCCTAGCTAACTGCTTGTCCACACGGTAAAATGGTTCAAATATATGAGTAGCTTCCTCATTCGTTATTTCTTTTCCTTCATTGATAATAGCAACTACTATCCACTTATTTTTTTTGTATAGGTTTATTTGTATGGTTTGAGGATTCATTCCATATTTAATCGCATTATCAATCACATTAACAAAAACCTCTCTCACACGGTCCTTTAGTGCTCTAATATAAATTGGCCTTGACTCTTCAAAAAGTATATGACTACCATATCTCTTAGCCTTAAGCTCCATAGCCTCTGAAACATCTCTTAAAAGAGCATTTAATTCTACTGCTTCCCATACCTTTTGACGCTCGCCATTTGACATCTCTAAAAGCTGGATTACCATCTTATGAAGTCTTACACTTTCGTCTATGATATTTTGAATCCCCTTATGAAATAATACCTCATCCTCCATCCCATTATCCTTTAAAAGTTGGGCGTACCCATTAATAGTGGTGAGGGGTGTCTTTAACTCATGAGTTACATTATCATAGAACTCTTTTCTATTTTCCATTAGCTCATAAATCTGATTCCTGTCACTTTGTAGCTTCTCCAATTGACTCTGCACTGTCTGTAGCATGATTCTATAGTTGTTCGTCAAATCACCTAGCTCATCCTTACGACTCGATTCTTTTAGAGAGAGATATCTCTTTTCGTCAAATCTTCCTGTATTCAAATCATCGGAGACCTGGTTTGAGATACTAGCCAGCTGCCTAATTGGTTTTACTAACATCTGAATTACAAGGATTACAATGACAAAGGTTAATAAAAAGATAACAATAGAAATCTTCAGTATAGTGGATGCATGTTCCTTACCATCAATCAACATATCCGTATAATCCAAGTAGTACCGTACAATACCAACATTACGACCCGCAACATACACAGGCATGGAAAAATACACAACCATTGTATTATCTATATCCTTCAGTATTGTGTACGAAGCTTCCCCCGACACTGCTTTTGTTAAATCATCTACTAACGAAGTACTAAACAAAGAATCACGAGACGATATTAATGCGGTACCATTTCTATTGTATAACGTAACATGCCGATTTCCTACACCATATAAATCCGATATAATATTAATAGCTTGTTCTTCAAAACTATCCTCATTATTATTGGCAGAATTTAAAACAAGGGTCTGCCTAACATATACCATAGTGGTATCCCGTAAAATTCTAATATCTTTTCTAATCTGTGTCTCATTATGGTTATCCATTTGTTTATTCACAAAATAGGTAAGAGCTAGACATCCAGAGACAAATGCTAAAAACAAAGCTACAAACGTTTTTGTGCGGATACCCCACCATCTTTTATTATTTAGCAGGAACATATTTATAACCAAATCCAAACACTGTGACTAATTGTCTCTCTAAGCCAAGTTTTCTCCGAACTCTTTGTATATGTATATCTACAGTTCTAGAATCTCCTAAATAACTATAATCCCATAACTGTTCTAGCAAAAATTCTCTTGTAAGAACCTGTCTTGGATGTTCTACAAAATATAATAACAAATCAAATTCCTTAGGTGTAAGCTCAATCAAATGGCCATCCTTCTTCACAGTACGTTCTTCTCGTGATATCTCACCATCAAATTCAATAACCTCTTTTTTCTTTTCCACCAGCCTATCACTTCTTCGCCTAAGCACTGTCTTAATTCTGGCAATGACCTCTCGAAGATCAAAGGGTTTCGTAATATAATCATCTGCACCGACCTCAAGTCCATATAACTTGTCTTCTATATTCGCCTTAGCTGTTAGCATGATAATGGGAATACTAGATACTTCACTAAGCATTCTACATACATCAGGACCATTACTATCTGGCAACATCCAGTCTAGCAAAATAAGATCTGGAGAATGTTCTTCGGCTAGTTTAATGCCCTCTGCCCCAGTATAGCCACTAATCACCTGAAATCCGTCCTTAGATAATCCATACGTCAAAATATCTACAATAGGTTTTTCATCTTCTATGATAAGTATTTTCGTTTCCATACTAGTACCTCCTCCTATCTACAAACCCATAAGACTATTTTATCATTTGGTAATGAACTTTGTCTATTAAGAAATAAGAGACTGTTAATAGCCTCTTTACTAACAGTCTCTTACATAAATATAATAATTACTTTATTTGTTTATGAAGTTCTTGAAGGGAACAAACAGCTATACCGTTTTGCTTATTAACTGACTTCAATCCCCTTGCTGCTGCTTTAGCTGCAGCCATTGTTGTAATATAAGGAATCTTTGCCTTAATTGCTGCCTTACGAACATAACTATCATCATGTTCGCTACTAGCACCAATTGGAGTATTAATTATCAACTGAACCTGTCGATTTATAATAACGTCATTCATGTTTGGTCTTCCCTCGTAGATTTTATTAACCTTCTCCACTTCATACCCAGCTTGAAGAATAGTCTCATAAGTATAACCAGTAGCCATAAGGGAATAGCCTGCCTCAACTAAATCCTTTGCCACCTCTGCCACTTCTGCTTTGTCTGCATCATTCACACTAATGAGCACACAGCCTTTTAATGGAAGTGGAGTTTGGGTTGCCTCTTGCGCTAAGAAATAAGCTTCTCCAAAGGTATCAGCAAGACCAAGTACCTCTCCTGTTGAACGCATTTCAGGACCTAATATAGGGTCTACTTCAGGGAACATATTAAATGGGAACACTGCTTCTTTTACTCCATAGTGAGGAATCTGTTTTTCCTTTAATTCTAAAACTGGAGATGGTTTACCTGTAAGCTCAGCCGTAATGATTTCTGTTGCTAATGGTACCATGGCAATATTACATACCTTAGATACCAATGGCACTGTACGGGATGCCCTTGGATTTGCCTCCAATACATACACCTTGTCATCTTCTATTGCATACTGCATATTCATAAGACCAGACACGTGCATCTCTTTAGCGATTCTTGTAGTATAATCCTTAATGGTCTCTAAGTTTTTCTCACTGATATTAATAGATGGAATAATACAAGCAGAGTCACCAGAGTGTACACCAGCAAGTTCAATATGCTCCATAACCGCAGGAACAAATGCATTTACTCCATCACTAATGGCATCTGCCTCTACCTCCATGGCATGTCTTAGAAAACGATCGATTAGGATTGGACGGTCTGGAGTAACTCCAACAGCTGCCTCCATGTAAGAAACTAAGTTCTTATCATCAAACACAACCTCCATTCCTCGTCCACCAAGTACGTAGGAAGGTCGTACCATAACTGGATAACCTATTTTATTGGCAATTTGAAGAGCTTCTTCTACGTTAACTGCCATTCCTGATTCTGGCATAGGAATCTGAAGCTTCTCCATCATTCCTCTAAATAAGTCTCTATCCTCCGCCATGTCAATAACAGAAGGAGGGGTACCAAGAATTTTAACCCCATTTTTCTCAAGCTCAACAGCTAAGTTTAAAGGAGTCTGTCCACCAAATTGCGCAATAATTCCGAGAGGTTTTTCTTTTTCGTAGATACTTAGTACATCCTCTAAGGTAAGTGGTTCAAAATATAACTTATCAGAGGTATCATAATCCGTAG
>JAEZQN010000328.1 GCA_023441145.1 Bacillota bacterium | reverse complement strand
CTCATATCCCATACCAATAAAGATACGTTCAATCTCTTCTAATGCAATCGTGTTTGGATGGCGATGCCCTACCATTGGCTTCTTAGCAGGCAAGGTGACGTCGATTGTTTCACTTTTTAGTTTCATTTCTAATACTGCTTTTGCAAGCTGGGCTTTCTTCTCTTCCATTGCCCTTTCAATCTTTTCTCTTGCATCATTTACTAACTGACCAACTACTGGTCTGTCCTCAGGAGCCACATCCTTCATTGATTTTAATACAGAGGTCAATTCACCCTTTTTTCCTAGGAAAGCTACTTTAATCTCGCTTAACTTATCCAATTGTTCAGAAGCATTGATTTGTGCTAATGCCTCATCCATGATTTTTTGCAATTTTTCTTTCATGGTGTTCTCCGTTCTTCTTTACAAAGCTATTCGCGGCTTTGCTTCGATGCACGGGTCGCGGGCGCTTAAGGTTTCTTGCGTGCAAGCACGCCTGAAACCCTCACTTTGCCTTCGCGCAAAAAAATCCCTGACCGGAAGAATCCGATCAGGGACGACTATTATTAATCCGCGGTACCACCCTAATTCCTATTATGGCATTGGCCATATAGACACTTATATCTGCATAACGCGCAGCAAACGACATACCCTACCATCTAAGACTTCAGATATGCAGCTCCAGTGGGAAAGTAAATTATCCATTGAACATAAGGAAGCTTACAGCCGGTGGCTTCCTCTCTCTGTATGAAATCGATAATCCAAATAGTTGATTACAATTACAACTATACACACCTTCATCGCTTTTAAACATATACTAATGCTTATTTTATCACAATTTATGCCTCTGTCAACCCGTTAGATGTGGTTTTCCCTTTGAAATTATAGGCCAAATCTCTTATTTTCTGCTAAATATCCTTGTCTACCCAAAGAATTAGTCAATTCTATATTAAAATAGCTTTTTTAGTTATATAATAAAGGTAAGGATCAAAAATGAGGTGCTTATTATGATAAAGAAATTATATCACACCATATTAGACATTACACATAAATTACAGCGGGACTATGTTGCAGTTTACTCTGCCCAGGCTGCTTTTTTTATCATATTATCCTTTTTCCCATTTATTATGTTTTTGTTGACCTTAATTCATTACCTACCTATTCAAGAATATGTGATGATGAAAACCTTTAATGACATATTACCAAAAGCACTCAATTCCTATATCGTTCTTGTGATCAGTGAAATCTATAATCACTCCTCTACCACAATCATTTCTATTACTGCACTTACTGCTCTATGGTCAGCCTCCAAAGGGTTCTTAGGCTTGGTTCGTGGGCTGAACAGTGTATATGATATTAATGAGACGAGAAATTATTTTAAACTTCGCTTTATCTCCACCCTTTATACTTTTGGATTTACCATACTGTTAATTCTAACTTTAATATTTTTAGTATTTGGTAATCAGCTTTATCTCTGGATCGAGAATCATGCCCCAGGATTCATTGATGTAGCCCTTTTAATCATCTCCTTAAGAGCCATTATAACACTGCTTTTACTTACCTTTTATTTTGAACTTATGTTTATCGTCATACCAAATAGGACAACATCCATTATGTCGGAACTTCCAGGTGCCTTATTAACCGCTGGAGGGTGGCTTGGATTTTCCTATCTATACTCTTTTTATATTGATAACATGGGCAACTTCAGCTCAACCTATGGAAGCTTAACTGCCATTGTTTTGTTAATGTTATGGGTTTACTTTTGTATGTATATTCTTTTTATAGGGGCAGAGATTAATGCTTACCTAAAGGACAAAGATATTCTAATGAGATTACACAAAGGGCCGGCAAAATAACTTGCCAGCCCTTCTTTTACTGTATAGGAATTAGTTCTATTATTTAATAAATATAACCCAACGCAATACCACTATAAAAATGCTTTAGTATGGTCTCATAGTCCTTTCCCTGTTTCACCAGTGCCTTTACTCCATTCTGACTCATACCCACTCCATGACCATAACCTCCACCATATAAGGTTACTTCCGTGTTCTTCTTGTTGTTTTCAATCACAAAGAAGGTACTAGGTAGTAAACTAAGATTCGAAATAGTACTACCATCTAACCTATTTACTGTATCGTAGGTTGGACTTAATAACTGACGCAGGAAGGATTCTGATTTCACCTTCACCGTATTCTTAGAACCTACTATAATAACCTCTGTAACCAAACCACTTTTCTGTCTTTTGGAAACAGTGATAGATTTAATATCTCCTACTGTAGATATATTTTTTTCTTTGAACTTCCCTGATTTGTCTTTTGTCAGTACGTAAGCTGGATTACTTCGATATAGAGTAGAAAGATTAGCATCTACCATCTTCTTTAAATCCTTCTTGGAAATGGATACATTCCAACGATACCATGGAAACTCTTTTTCGTAAGCATCCTCTCCTGTACTGGTAATAAACTTCTTAAATACTGCTTCATCTGAATAGTCAACATCCTTGGTCAAATCAGAGCCCTGGTACTTTCCAGTCAGATAAGGAAGCTTTATATTACTAGCCCATACGTAGTCTACATCTGCTGTTATCCCACAGGAAGTTGAAAAATAATAGGCAAATACCACTTCATTATCGTACTGCAACACCTGTCCGTAGGTTTCTTTTACAGCTTCTATAGATAAGTTATTTTCCTGTTGATTGTTATACACCTGATACTGGGTACTGTCATCGACATGAGCCCCGTATTTACTTAAACTGTTAGCAATGAGATGATTATATGCATAGCTTCTAGCACACACAGCTTGCACTTTAAGCGCCTCTAATCCATAGCTAGTAGGCATCTCACTTGGTATTACAGAATATAGATATTCCTCTAAAGGAAGTTCATTGACTAGAGTAAATCCACTACTTGTAGAAACTATCTCAATACTACCTCGATAGCTTGGATTGCCATAACTCCGCTTTAAGCTAAGAATCTTGATCTGTCCCTCTTCGTTATTCGCCTTAACGCTAAGTCTACCATTTTCTAGGTACTTGCTAGATTCATCTATGGAAACCTCTTCTTTTGCCTTAAAGCTCTTTTTCTTATCTCCATAATAAATGGTAAATGGGCTATCTGATGTAATCTTTACACTGTTGTGGTAATACGAGCTAAAATTACTGTTGTTCAATAATACACGAATGTCTTTAGCTGTAATCTTTTGAGTAATCAAAGCAGCACAAATTTTCCCATCACTTACCACAAAATCTGTATTCTGATAACCAACAAGCACAGCATTTGTCATTTCCATAGCAGGGTCTTCGTAAATCCTATATACACGATAATTATCATCTAACGGAATCTTTCCGTACCCCTCAAGCTCTATATAATCATCCTTGGCCACTAATACCTTACCCTTTATCACATCTGGCTTAAGAGTGATACTTTGTACTAGTTTGTCCTTAATCGCGATATCAGCTACATGGCGTGCTACTTCTTTGTCAATGGTGCTATTTAGGGTGAAGGTACGCTGCACCCCATTTATATATATATCAATAGATTTGTCATCTTGGCTAACCACCCAAACATTCTTTAATGTTTTCTCTCCCTTCGGGGTGCCATTTACATAAATGATTTCTTTGTCTCTAACATATGCATATATCGTGCAGTCAATGTACTCGTCCATGGATAACCCAATATCCGAAAACTGTCCTTCATCCGTAACAATCGTAGATGGCCCTAGACTTTTTATATTTTGATCCGTTCCAACCACATATAGCTCCTTCATCTGTAAAGCACTATGAAGATCAGACCCTTCCTTTACTGCATATACCTTATCAATGAGATAAGAATAAACTGAGAGAAAATCTTCCCAGGTTATCGCCTTCTGCTCCTCTGCTTCAATCCACAAGGCCGGTAATTGCTTTTTAAACTCATCCTCTGTTTGATTCACCGCAACCTTCTCAAGTAATGTCTTGGCCTCTTTATAGGTTACTTTTTTCTCTGGCTCAAATTTATCAGTAGGACCTACAAATAAAGTCTCTAAGTCCATACCACAAAGTCCATTGATATATCGATAATACCAAGCATCCTCTTTAATATCTGGATAGGACAAAACCTTTTCCATCTGAAGCAAATCATCGTTAGAGTACTGCAAAAGCGATACCATTTTAGACAGATATCCCCTAGTAACTCCGTCTTCTCTCGGATTTTTTAATGCCGTTTCCATCATGGGCTCTGCCGAATTATTAATTCGCTCTGAGACATTTATGATGAATATTGATGTCATAATAAACATACAAATTGCAATTAAAATTATTTTTACTCTATTATTTAACATACCAACCATCACCTATTAGTCTTTTTTATGGAGTACACTCCCAGTATACTGTTGTAAAATTAAATCGTATACTTAACTTATTATATTTTACCTTTGTCCATATTATGTTGGTAGAGTGCTAAAAAGATTTTGACTACTAGACTAGTATTGTTCCCCATAATCCTATTTTAACACTTTTTATTTACAATTTCACTAAAAATTGCTAATAATAGAGTAAGTATATGCTATTTTTCCAAACATATTCTAAATAATTCTAGTATAGATTAAAAGTAAATAAGAAAAAGTTTTCCCAGACTTTACTCTGGGAAAACTTTTCATCTCTACAAATTCTCTAAAGAAGTAACTGCATCGTCTACGCG